>NZ_JAKRFA010000060.1:0-16469 GCF_022348305.1 Alteromonas sp. MmMcT2-2 | reverse complement strand
CTGCATCAGTGGAAAAAGACGATCCGCTGGCTTGATGAACTCACCGCTGAAGCTTGCATGAGCAAGATTACATGCTAAATTCGTGGGGATCCCTCAGTACTTAACTGCATGTTTGCCAATTTTGACCTGATAATTGAGCTCAAAGACAGTTTACTTATAGTCATGAAATTAGAACATTATAATTATTAAGAGAGTTAGAGATGAAAGTTAATTTTAGCAGCCAATTCCAAAGTATTGTTGATAAATGGGGAGACTTGGAAGCAATAGTTAACGTAGAACGTGACCGCCGTTTTACTTATCGAGAATTTCATTTAGTAACTAATAAAATAGTGAACATGCTTTCGACGACGTTTGGCATGGAAAGAAATGATCGCTTTGTTAATATTTTAGATAACGACAACATGGCGTTATTTCATTTCCCTACTATTTTTAAATCACATTTTACTGGGGCTTTTACTAACTCACGCGATGCTATTGCTGAGCATGAATGGCAAATAGAATATTCTAAACCTAAAGTTGTATTTATAGAGAATATGCACTTAGCAACGCACTTAGAAATGCTAATTGGGCATGGCATTAAAGTGGTTTGTATGGATCCAATTCCTTCTGAGTTTGAAGGTAATGACAACCTGTTTTATTTATGGGATCTGTTAGCGCAGGTATCTGATGAAAATCCAAATATGGAGATTGATGATAGAGAGCATCAATCTATCATTCGTTTTACAGGTGGTACGACAGGTAAAGGTAAGCCAGCGGTGTATTGTGCTGATAATTGGCTAGGTTTACGCGATACTTTGTATGCGTTAGATGAAGCTTGCTTTGATACCAATACTAGAATGCAACATATTGCGCCAATTAGTCATGGTAGTGGTATGTTCTTAGTGCCTACATTCTTTAGTGGTGGTTGTAACATTACTTTAAATGAACCTGATTTGGTGAAATATTGTCAAACCATTGAGACAGAAAAATCAACTCACGCTTTTCTTGTACCAACTATACTTTATCGTATGCTTGAGATCCCAGAAGTGCAAGATGTTGACTTTTCAACCATGCAAAATATGTATTATGGCGCTGCGCCGATGAGCCCTCCAAAACTAAAACTGTTACAGAAAAAATTCGGTAATATTTTTATTCAGGCTTATGGCTCAACTGAGCATTTTGCTATCGCGCTTTCATTAAGTAAATCTGATCATTTATGTGAAAATGGTGACGATAAGCACTTGTCTTCAGCAGGTCGTGTAACTGCTGGTGTTGAAGTTGAAATTATGGACGATGATGGCGAGCCCGTAAAAAGAGGAGAAATAGGTGAGTTTTGGCTACGCTCTCGTGGTGTTTGTTTAGGCTACTTAGACAACCCTGAAAAAACAGCAGAAGAGTTTTATGACGGCTATTGGAAATCAGGTGATATGGGCTATAAAGATGAAAATGGCTATATTTACTTAGTAGATCGTAAAAAAGATATGATCATTTCTGGTGGCTTCAATATTTATGCCACTGAAGTTGAAGCGGCAATTAATGCTCATAACGCAATTTTTATGTCAGCAGTTGTTGGCATTCCTCATGAAGAATGGGGTGAGGCTGTTCATGCCGAGGTTATGCTAAGAGAAGGTGAACAGGTGTCAGAGCAAGAGCTAATTGCTTTTGTTAAAGAGTCATTAGGTAGTTATAAGTCACCAAAATCAATAGTAATTGTTGACCAATTACCACTTACTGTCGTTGGTAAGGTGTTAAGGAAAGATGTACGTAAAAAGTATTGGGAAAACTCAGACAGAGCCGTTGGCTAAGGTTTAGGGGAGAGATATTATGTCAGCCCAAGAGCAAGTGGTAGTTGAAGATCAAGCTTGTGAATTTGCATTGCAGCTGAAAAAACAGCAGCAAGCTTATTTAGCAAATCCTATGCCTTCAGCAGATGAGCGTATTGCACGATTAAAGCGTTTAAGGAAGTCTTTATTAGCCCACCAAGATGAGTTGATTGAGTCACTAAATAAAGACTTTGGTCGCCGAAGCCCTGAAGAAACTTTGTTGTTAGATGTTTTACCTAACATTAATAACATTGATTACTGCGTTAAGCGCCTTAAAAAGTGGATGAAAACTGAAACTCGCCATACGGACTTATTAGTGCGACCTGCAAAGGTTGAATTAATGTATCAACCAGTTGGTGTAGTTGGCATTATTGGTGCGTGGAATGGCCCTATAATTGTTACTTTTGGTCCCTTGGTTACCGCGCTTGCTGCCGGCAACTCTGCCATGATAAAAATGTCTGAGTTCAACCCTGAAACTAACAAAGTCGCTAAGAAAATTATTGCCGAAGCGTTTGATGATTCACTAGTGTCAATTTTTGATGGAGAAGCAGAGGCATCTGCTCGCTTTTCTGCATTACCGTTTAACCATTTAATGTTTACTGGCTCAACAGCAGTAGGTCGCCATGTTATGCGCGCAGCTTCTGCAAACTTAGTACCGGTAACTTTAGAGTTAGGTGGTAAGTGTCCAGTGATTGTTTGTCCAGATATGGACATTGACGATGCTGTAAGTCGATTTATCTATGGTAAATGTGCTAATTCAGGTCAAATTTGTTTATCACCAGATTATATATTATGTCCTGAAGGTAAAGAGCAAGCTGTAGTAGATGCATACTGTAAGCGTTTCAAAGAGATGTTTCCTGCGTTTAGCTCTACAACAGATCATTCAAGTGTTCACTCTGAACGTCATTTTCAACGTTTACAAGAAATACTATCTGATGCCAAAGCCAAAGGAGCAACAGTAATATCTGCTAACGGTCAGGAACCAGATCCAAAAACTCGTATGATGCCGACGCATTTAGTGTTGAATGCTACTGAAGATATGATTGTGATGCAGGAAGAAATTTTTGGTCCAATTTTACCAATTAAAGGCTATAAATCAGTAGAAGAAGCTGTTAGTTATATTAATCAAGGTGGTCGTCCGCTTGGTCTTTATATCATGAGCTTTGATAAAACTACACAAGACTACATTTTAAATCATACACATTCGGGTGGTGTGAGTATTAATGAAGTTGTCTCACATGCACTTTGTGACGATGTACCTTTTGGCGGTGTTGGTGATTCTGGTATTGGTCACTATCACGGTCATGAAGGTTTTAAAGCGATGAGCAAGGCGAAAACAGTGCTGAAACGTGGCAAATTTTATCCTGGAAAATTCACTGCGCCGCCGTACGATAAAGGCTTTTTGCGTCCTATTTTAAAATGGTTACTTCGTCAGTAAATCATCAACACTATTACAACAGGAATTAAAGATGTTTGATTATATTGTTATTGGTGGCGGTTCAGCTGGGGGCGTGTTAGCACATCGCTTATCAACCGATCCGAACAATAAAGTATGTTTGTTAGAAGCTGGTGGTGCTGGTAACAATAAGTTGGTTTCAACGCCAGCTGCTTTTGCTGCACTTATTCAAGACTTTAAAATAAATACCATCAACTGGCGTTATAATACATTGGCGGATAAGTCGATGAATAATCGCACACAATACCAACCACGCGGCAAAATGCTAGGTGGCTCTAGTGGTATTAACGGCATGGTGTACATTCGTGGTTGTAAGGAAGATTACGATCATTGGGAAAGCCTGGGCAACAAAGGCTGGGCTTATGATGATGTACTACCTTACTTTAAAAAAGCAGAAAACAATGAACGTGGTGAAAATAAGTACCACGGTGTTGGTGGTCCGCTAGAAGTTAGTAATGGTGATGAAAGTTTTGATGTTTATAATGGCTTTATAAAGTCAGGCCTTGAAAAAGGCTATAAAATGAATGAAGACTTTAATGGCGATTATCAAGAAGGTATTGGCTATTATCAATTTACGGTGAAAGATGGCAAACGCGCTGGCGTTAAAGCTTGTTATATAGATCCTGCAATGGAGCGCAGTAACTTAACCGTTGAAACAGGTGCTCAGGTTCAACGTATATTATTTGAAGGCAAACGAGCGGTCGGTGTTGAATATATGCAAGACGGTAAATTGGTTACCGTAAAAGCTGCAAAAGAAGTATTAGTTTGTGGCGGTACTTTTAATTCTCCGCAAATGTTGATGCTATCAGGCATAGGTCCTAAAGCAGAACTGGAAGAAAAAGGCATCGAAGTTATTCATGACTTACCAGGTGTTGGCAAAAATTTACATGATCATCCTGACGTTATTTTAGTGGTGAAAAGTAAGAAGAAGTCAGGTATAGCACTTAATCTCGTGGGAACAATTAAATCAACCATCGCGCTGTTTAAATATGCGTTAGCAGGTAAAGGGTGGTTAGCTAGTCCACCAACTGCGGCAGGTGGCTTTATTAAAACTTCACCAGAAAAAGAACGTCCAGATGCGCAATTACACGTTGTGCCGTTAGCTTACCGTGATCATTGTCGTGATTATAAAATCATGACCAAATGGGGGTATAGTGTAATTATTAATATATCAAATCCTAAAAGTCGTGGCGAGTTAACATTAAAAGACAGTAACCCGATGACTCCTCCTAACATTAAGTTAAATTTGTTATCACATCCTGATGATATGAAAGACTTAAGAGAAGGGGTGAAGCGTTTGCTTGATATACTTAATAGTGACGGCTTTAACGAGCATCGTGATTGTTTATTAAAGCCTGATGTACCGCTCAATACAGATCAAGAAATTGAAGAATACCTAAGAAGAGAAGCTTCTCACGCCTATCACCCTGTTGGCTCATGCAAAATGGGTAATGATGATATGGCTGTTGTTGATGAGCGATTACGTGTACACGGTTTAGAAGGTATTCGTGTTGTTGATGCGTCTGTTATGCCGACGGTAACCTCAGGTAATACCAACGCACCTACTATTATGATCGGTGAAAAAGCAGCAGATATGATTTTAGAAGATAACGCTTAAAACCGTGAGTTTGCTTGAACCAGCTGATTGAGAAAGCCCTATAGTTACTTTAATGAGCTATAGGGCTTTTATATTGAGTTCGTTTTAATGTCTTCGTCTTCTTGAGTTAAGAAAGATCATTAATAAAATCATCTATTGCTAATAGTACTTGTTTCGTGTGGGTCTTATGGGGCATATGACCACAGCTTTGAATAATATTCAGTTGAGCTTGACCTGTGGATTGTTCAACTATATAGCTTGGAAAAGCGACAGAGCCATATTCATCTTTTTCACCATGTAATGCTAGTACTGGACAAGTAATTTTGCTTGCTACTGTTAGTTGCCAAGTGCGAAACTCAGGGTTTAGCCAAACTTCTGTCCATGCATCTATTACCCATCGCGTTTTATCACCATGCCACTTAACTAGTTTCTCGAAATGCTGAGGTTGTTGAAAGACAGATTTTGCCTGCTCAATACCGCTAATTGTAAGATCTTCAACAAATGCTTGTGCGGCAATGGTTATAATTGATAAACATTCCTTATCTTGTGCGGCAATGTTAATAGCCATTGCACCACCAACACTATGACCAAGTACTAAATATTCTGTTAAACCTAATTTAGCCTTGATTTGAGGAAAGTAAACTAAGCCTTCTTCTTCTATAAAGTTAAGAGATGGTAATTGCTCTCTAGCGTCTGAACTCCCAAAACCAAGTCTGTCGTAGGCAATAACCTGTCTAGATAATTTAGTTGCTAGTTGAAGAGGGAAGTCTTTCCATTGATTTACTGAACCAAGTGAATCGTGTAATAGCACAATAGGCGCTTTATTTTCTATAGATTCTGGTGTCCATATTTTTACGAAAACTTTGCCGCTATTTAAATCGATGTATTGCGTTGTTATGTTCATGATCTTTATTACTTCAGTAGATAGATCAACCCTTAGGGTTAATGTTTGGTGTTTTAGGTTTTGTTATTACTTTACTATTTTTATTTAACGCCTTGAGATAGCTTTTTGAGAGCCGATCAGTTTGTTTATCTGAAGATACTGGCGAAAAAACGCTTTCAAATAATGAACTAGTTGCCGAATTTTCTTCTCTGCTGAGTTCCTTAGTTAATAGATTTATGTTGTTAGACTTAGTAATAGTGTCTAAGTGTCGATTGGCACCCTAATAGATCCACCCATTTGCGGCGTATTGGATCCACTTAAAACCGTCTTTTTTGTCCTCAAACAGAGTGATTATTTCTTGCTTTGTGCTCCTCGTCCAGTCTGATTATTGTTCTCTCGTAATTTGCGGTAACTTTCGCCTTCCAGAACCAGTCGATAGGCGTTGTGTCTGAGTCGATCGAGTGTCGCCGCGCCGAGCAGTTTATTTGGGAAGGCTTGTCCCCATTCACTGAAGTCTAGGTTGCTGGTGATGATTGTCGATTTCTGTTCATACCGTTCATCAATTAAGTCGTGTAAGTCTTCATCATGAGGAGATTTGAGTGGCTTTAAACCGAAGTCATCGATGATGAGCAAGTCTACTTTAGCTAGCGTCTGGAAGCGTTTCTCATAGGTGTTCGTGGCTCTCGCTGCATGCAAGTTCGCAAGCAGTTTTGCCTGAGTAAAGAACAACACGTCAATCCCTTTTTGTACCGCACAGTGACCAATAGCCTGAGCAAGATGGCTTTTACCGGTGCCGCACGGCCCCGCGATAAGCACTGCTACATGTTCGTCAATGAACCGGCAATCCGCCAGTTCGTTGATATAAGCGCGGTTCAGATTAGGATTGGCATTCAGATCGAAGTTTTCCAGTGTTTTATTACCTCTGAAGCCTGCACGACGAAGACGTGTGGTATATTTTTTCTGGTCACGTCTGGCGACTTCATCTTGTACCATTAAGGCCAAGAAGTCAGGATAACTGAGTTGGTGGTCAATGGCTTCACGGTTACGTATTGCCAGAGAGTCTGTCATCCCAGACAGGCGTAGCTGTTTCAGTAGTGGCGTGAGTTCGGGGATCGGATTAATCATCGTTTTTTCCTTTTTCTAATGAGGGAGTAGTTTATTTGGGTCGCGATGGAATCGACCACCGCCGGTATAAGCATCGCTTAAGGTATCGAAGGCGTTTGATTCATTGGGCTGCTGGTCTAGCCCCTTTTCTAGGATTTGTTTGACTGCGCTGTAACGCACATTGTCGAAGGTCAACGCGCGTGAGCAGGCGGCGTCGACGCGTTTATCACCGTAGCGTTTGGCAAGGCCCACAACACCTTGTGCAGCACGCAGGTTGTCCAGTACGCGACTGGCAAACAGACGCTTAATCAACACATGGCATGATTCGCCAATCCGCTTCGCCTGAGTCAGGCAATATTGCGGATCCTGCATGTTATAAGCCTGAGCGGCTGGCGGTTGATGTTCGGGAACGGTGGCTCTGCCACCCTGATGGCGCATTCGGGTATGTGTTGCTTTGAGTTCATGCCCCTGATAAATACGCACCATAGTGTCACTGGCTTTAAGCCAGAGCGTTTCTCTAATCAGCGTATAGGGCACCGAATAACGGCAGTGTTCAAATTGCACATGACCATCACCGTGTACCTTAACCTTTGCCCAGACAGCCTGCTCCGGTGGCACATCAGGTAATGGTTTAAGTCGTGCCTGTTCAATCTCAGTAAAGCGCTCCAGCGGCTGACATTTGGTGGTGCCGTGTTTACGATTTCCCGCAACCGCCAGTAACCAACGTTTAAGCTGTACGTTGGCATCACTCAGACTACGGAATTCCTTCAGAGGAACGAAGCTATTTTTGATGTACTTAACATTAGATTCGACACGGCCTTTTTTCTGCGGGTCACGCACGGGACATGGCGCAATCAAAAATCCATAGCCTTCGGCACACTCACCGTAAGCGCGCTGAACCTGTGGGTCGTGATAGCAAGCTTTTGTAATCGCACATTTAGGATTGTCGATGACCACGCGTTTTGGCACGCCTCTAAACCATTCAAACGCACGACGATGACAGGCCAGCCAGGTGGCGGTGCTTTGGTCACGAATGAACTCAGCGTAAATGTGACGACTCCAAGCCAGCGTCATCACAAATATCCAGCTTTTGCGAAGCTCGCCAGTTTCAGTATCCACAATGAGCGGCCCTGCACCAAAGTCAACTTGTGCGGTATCGCCAGCTGTGAATTCCATGACAGTAGTAGGAACTGGCGTCTTCTCAGCTAAGACTTTTAAAAAACGGATGACAGACCAGTAGCTTCCTGTGAAGCCATATTTCTCCACCAGTGCTTGATGGATTGTGGTGCCCTGCACACCATCCTGATACCACTTTTTCACTTTGTCCGCGTATGGTGCAACAGATGACGTTGTCGTTGGATTGGGTGGCCTCTCGCCGAAGACAGTGGCCAGTTGTGAATCATCAGGTAGTTCGCTATCGGGTTCAAGCCAGCCATGTTTCGATGCAATACGCTTAATCGCTTTGACTTTATTACGACCAGCGATTCCACTGTCAGCGATGGCTCGATTGGAATCGCCCATTCGCATTCGAACGAGGATGTGTCGGTATTGGTACATTTCAAACCTCCGGTTTGGCATGCGTATTCTCCTGACTACAAAACAGTCAAAGATACGCGAGTTAAACAGAAGTTTGAGGGGAAAAATCAGATTAAAGTGGATCTGTTACGCCGCCAATCAGGTGGATCGATTACGGCACAAATGGGGTGGGTCCATTACGCCGCCAATGGAATGGATCCATAGCGGTGCCAATTAACACTAAGTAAATATAAGCCCATTTTATAAAGCTTTTGTGGTCATTGCTTTTTATCGCTTGTTTTAGCTGAGCTTTGATCTTTTTTGTTCGGTGTTTATCTTGATTTGAATTATTAGTTCTTTTTCTAATAAAAACTAAATAACCAATAAGTAAGCATAGAGCACATAATAGGTAAAAAAATATGGTTAGGTTTTTAGTTATATACAACTGAAACTGTTGCCCAACAGTAAGTGAGCCGATGGCTATTGGTTGTGAATCAAGTTGTGCATGTTTAAGGGTTTGAGCGTTATTGTCCCACCAAGCAAGTTTGATTTTTGGAATAACCACTTTTCCTTGCTGCTCAACGATATAAGTGAACTTTTGAATGCGCGTTGCAAGCTTGTTGCCTCGGTTGTTGTTGTCGATAAGCTCTGGTGTCGATAAGTAATGAGGTAAACCATGAATGGTATTGTGGTTTATTTCAGGTAGCATCATGGCAAGTAAGCCGTCTGCTTCAATGGTGATAGTGCGAGTGACAGCATCACCAGGCAATAACTGTGTTAAATCTTTATCCCAAGCTTGTTTAATAGCCAAGTGATTAGCTGCCCACCATTGGCTGTTTTCATCAAGACTATTTTGCAATTGCTTTGGTACTAAGGCGCTGAAGACTATAGGGTTAGTTAGTATGATTCCTTCAATATCACCTTGACCAATAACATGAATTTTCATGCTAACTTCAAATTCAGGAACCATATAGTTAGTTGCTTGTTGCGGAAATATCGAAAACTCTTTTTCATGCACCGTCCACCGTTTACCATTGAGGTGTTCGCTACTATTTAGGCCAAAATTACTGCGCTGGATAACAATGGCGTTATCAATTTCTGGCAAAGTGAATGTTACCGACCCTTTAAACCAAGTGGATGTTGCAATTCGCAGTTTTATCGTTACTTCTTGACCAACTATCACAGGTCTATCGTTTACAACTTCAATAGATACTTGTAGCTCATTTTGTCTGATTAAATCGTCAATAGTTGTTGCTGCATGTGCTAATGAATAAGGTAGCAGTAGCAAAAAAAGAGCAAGTAATTTAGCTTTACTCATTGCTACTCCCTAATAGTTTTTGCTTATTCACTTGTATTTGCAGTTTGTTTGCTAAAAATTTACTCGGATTTTTTTGTAGATTTTCCATCCACATTTTGGCAAGTTGCTCATTCTTTAGTATTTGTTCTGCACTGTATTGCTGAACTTCTTGCTTACGTTGATTCGTTTTTATTTGTTTACCTTTTGCCTGTTTAAATTGATCACTTGTTTCATCATCTGAACGTTCATTTTGCTCTTGTTTTTGATGTTCAGATAACGACTCTCGAGCTTTAATTATTTTTTGCACAGCCGCTAAGTTTTCAATGATTGCTTGGTTATTAGGGAAAACGGCAAGTAACGATTGATAAATAGACTCAGCAGCATAGTATTTTTCTGCATGAGCGTAGGCGTTTGCTAAACGTAATTTGGCATCATTGCTATCTATTCTTGAAAAGTATTCTATTGCGAGGTCAAAGTCTTCGTTTAGGTAATAAGAGGTGGCCTTCCACATCGTATTTTCGAATCGCTCAGCAGCGGTTTTATAATCTTTCAAATAAAAATATAGTTGTCCTTGTTGGTTAGGAGTTAACCAAAAATTAGCAAAGCTGTTTTCAGCAGCTTGGCCTTGAGTACTTGGTAGTGATAAGCAAAGTACAACAATAAAACTTGACCAGCGAATCGTCCAGCCTCGTCTAAACCACAGTAAATAAAGTAACATTGCGGGAAAAACAAGCCAATAACCGCTATCAACCCAAGGGATATGTTTGTCATTTATTGGGTTATAAAAGCTTTTGATTCTACTGACTAGTTGGTGAATGTCTTGTTTATTAATTGTTGCCGACAGATAAAAACCGTCTATTTCATCTGAAATGCGACTAAGCTTTTGATTGTTTAATGAAGGAAGCGTTAAACCTTTTGCGCTAAGCTCTTCATTCGTAGAGCCGATGCCGTAAATTAACATTTGATAGCGGTGTTGTTCAGAAAAGCGTGTTAATGCCTGTTGGCTTTGTTCGGTGATGTCATCGGTTATAAGTAAAACGGTAACGGGTGTATCGTCGCTGATGGTTGCTTGTTTTATTAAAGTTAACGCATTAGCTACAGACTTTCCTTGCTGAGGCATTATTTTGGTTGTAACAGCTGACAAGTAGTTTCTTAATATATTGTGATCGTTTGTTAACGGTAATATTGAGTGAGCACTGCCTGAATAGACAATTAAGCTGGTATAACCTTCAGGGCGTTCAGCGAGAAGATCTGATACTTTTTGTTTAGCTCGCTCAAGTCTAGAAGGCTGAATGTCAACACTATTCATGGAGTTACTGGTATCAAGCAATATGAATAGAGCAGAGCTGTCTTGTAGAAAAGGAGAAGGCTGGCGTTGCCAACTTGGGCCCATTAAAATCACGGTAATTAGCAGCATTACAACCCATGCAACAATTGAGGGAGATATTTTTCTGATACTTCCAGCTTCTGCTGTTAGTTCTTGATAAATGTGCTGAGCAAAAACCTTTTTAGCTTGCTGGTCTTCATTTTTCTTCGAGTTTTTGTTCGATAACAATAACCAGAGTATCGGGATCAACAATGCCCACCATGGCCTTAAAAAGTGAAAGTTTTGTAGTAGTTGCGAGTAAGCCAGGTCACTGATCATAGGGCACCTTAACTTTTATTCTTGAACGTATATACACTACCATACATAAATTCATAATAACTAAGGTAATCAAAGGGATATGATGCATACTTTGTTTAGGGCGAAATGATATAGAGTCATATGTTTGCGGTTCAAGTTGGGCAATATTTAGGTAAGCTTGACTAAGTTGGCTGGTGTCCATCGCATGATAAAAATTTCCACCAGTTAGCTCAGCGATGCGCTTTAAGGTTTTACTATCGAGTTTTCGCTCGCCAATCGTTGCTGGGTCGCCAAGCGCAATTGTATATATTTTAACGCCGTAGCTAGCAGCTATTTTTGCAGCGTCTATTGGTGGTACTTTGCTGCCTGCATCATTACCATCGGTCAGTAAAATAAGTACTCGGTTTTTTGTTTCACTTTCTTCAAAGTGCTTAATTGCAATACCTATGGCGTCACCAATTACCGTACTTTGGCCCGCCATTGCAATTTCAGTTTCATTGAGTAAAGTTAACCAAGTTGCATGGTCTTCACTAAAAGGCATTTGAAGGTAGGCTGCAGAGCCAAATACAATTAAACCTAAACGATCGTTTTTACGCTCCATAGCAAGAGATTTTAGCACTGACTTAACCATGGTTAGTCGGTCAACTGTATTATCACTTGCCACTTTAAAGTCAGTTGTTGCCATTGACCCTGAAGCATCAACAGCAACCATTAGATCTCTTGCTGATTTTGTTTGTACTATTGGATCTTGCAACCATTGAGGTTTTGCAGCAGCTAATACAAAAAGCAACCAAGAAATGATCAAAACAGACTTTTGTAACCGGCTTGGCTGTTGTGTTTTTGCCCCTAGCTTGGCTTTATCACCTGATATTTCGATGAGCTTATTGAAAAATGGTACTTTAACCATTTGATTTTGTTGTAGGTATTCTGGAAGAAAGCGTAGCAACAGAGGTAACGGTAGAAGAAGAAATAGCCAAGGGAATACAAATTCAAGCATTAGGTTACTTGCTCTTAACTAAGTTTAATAAGCTAAAAGGTTTTATGACGGGATTCACTCCTTCGTAAGGATGCTGCTGGATCCAAAGTTTGGTTTGTTCTATTAATGAGTGCCACTGTTTCTCTGTGCACGCTTCTTTTGGTACTTGGTATAGGTTATCACCTAATAGTTGGTGGGCATTACTATCAAATACTTGTTTTTTATTATGAGTATTTAAAAAATTAAACCAATCTTTTCCTGTTTGTCGCGCAATAATTTCACGAGGGAAAATATAAAGAGCAGTTCCTTTTATTAGCTCTGCTAGTTGATATAGTCGCGCTTGTTCGGTTAACGAAGAGTTTGCTAGTTCAGCTAAAGCCAATAGTGCACTTTTTCGATAGTGGTTATTAATTTGATAAATTAATTTTTGAATAATAAAGATTATTAACCAAGTAATAAATATTATTGCAAGGTAGCTCCACCCTGGGGCAAAAGGTAAAATTGGTAAGGTTTCTGGCATTGGAGCCTCATTAAAGTTGGTCAATGCTAAATTGCCAAAACTTTGATTGATTGTTGATGAGGCATCTAACATTAAGCTGCCCCTAGGTGTTTACGAACTTGTCCAGCAACGTTAAATTCTGTTGAAAAAGACAATAATGGAATATTGTGTTTAGCAAACGTTGTTTGCATGTTAGACAACTTCTGTTCGGTATAGTGATTAAACTTTTCTGTTAGACCTTTTTTATTAGCTGACAGTTGTAATTGGTATTCGCCATCTCCTAACACTAGGTTTTCTAGCGGGCGAATATCATGCTCTAGTTGGTCATAAACGTAACAGGCGATAATGTCGTTGTGCTGAGTTAGTTTTGCAAGGCTCGGTATTATTGATGCCTGCGGGTCAATAAAATCTGAAATAACTATTAGCAAGTAATCGTGAGTAATAAACTTTTCAGCTTTTTTGAGTAAGCCAGCCATTGAAATGGGCTTGTTGGTTTGGGCACTGTTACTGTTTATTATTTGATTAAACTTAACTATTAATGCTAAATACTGTTGAAACTTTGTATGACTTCTAGTTGGTTCACATTCAATGTAACGTTGATCTGACAATATAATAAAGCCAACACGATCACCTTCATCTAATGCCTTCCATGCAATTAACGCACTAAGTTCAGCTGCTAAAACTGACTTCATTTTCCATTGGCTGCCAAAGTGCATATTTGAACGTTGATCGACAATGATCATGACAGGTCGGTCTTTTTCTTCACAATAAAGGCGCACATAGGGCTTGCCCATACGATTAGTGACACGCCAGTCAACATTTCTTATATCGTCTCCTGGGCGATAATCTCTTAACTCGGAGAAGTCCAAACCTCTTCCCCTAATGGTAGAGCGTTTACGACCCATTAATTTACTTTTTAATGGTTGATTAGATAAAAAGCTAAAGCCATGAGCGTCGTGTTTTAAACGCATAAGTTGTTTTAGCGTTATTTGTATGCGTTCATCAATTGCTTTAACTGTTTTCATTGGCTTGGTTTATACGACAGCGACTTGCTTAATTATTTCGTTAATAACATCGTCAGAAGTTATTCCGTCAGCTTGCGCTTCATAACTTAGGTTTATTCGATGTCTGAGGACGTCACAAACTACTTGTCTAACATCATCGGGATCTACATAGTCTTTTTCATTTAAGAATGCTTGTGCTCGTGAACACCTGTCTAAAATGATACTAGCGCGAGGACTAGCGCCAACTGCTATCCAGTTTTTTAAATTGCTATTTGGGTAGCGTTCTGGTTTACGAGTCGCCATCACTATTGCGACAATGTACTTTTCTACCGCTTCACTCATGTGTATGTTTAATACTTGTTGACGAGCATCAAAAACAACACTTTGTTGTATTTTGATAGGCGCTTGTTGTTTGTTACCTTCTTCTGAGCGCACTAAACGAATTATTGATAATTCTTGTTCATCATCAGGGTAGTCGATTTGAATTTTTAGCGCGAAACGATCGATTTGTGCTTCAGGAAGAGGGTAGGTACCTTCTTGCTCTATTGGATTCTGTGTGGCCAATACCATAAATAGATCAGGTAATTGATAGCTTTTCCCCATCACAGTAACTTGTCTTTCTTCCATTGCTTCAAGCAATGCCGCTTGTACTTTTGCAGGAGCTCTATTGATTTCGTCGGCTAGAACTAATTGATTGAATATAGGCCCTTCTTTAAAGGAGAGATCAGTTTTACCATCGATATCTTGGAACATTTCTGTGCCTGTAACGTCTGATGGTAACAAGTCGGGCGTAAATTGAATACGCCCCAACTTAGCTTCAAGCACTTTAGCCAAGGTGCGAATAGAGCGGGTTTTAGCGGTACCAGGTAATCCTTCAAGCAGTACGTTGCCGTTGGTCAGCAATGCAATTATTAAGGCATTAACGAGCTTTTCTTGCCCTAAAATTGACTGGTTTACTTCTGACTGAAGCGCTTTAATTTGAGCTAATATGTTTTCGGCCATATTTATTCTTTATTGGTAATGGTGTTATTAGTTTATTTGTAATGCCAAAAGTGTGTATAAATACATGGTTTTTAATGAATTACATAACTAAGCTTTTATTTTAGTGTAGAACGAAAAAGCAAGAGCTGTATTAACTCTTGCTTTTTTTTTGTGATTTTTATTTATATGTCACGTTTTCCCAAATTTTCATTTTTTCAACAACCGTTGAAAAGGTAAAGTCGGCTGGTGCTTGTGATGGCGGGAATTCTTTAAATGTTTGTAAGAATTTTATTACTTCTGTTGCCGCAGGAGCAACAGTAAATAAGTGATCTACCGACCATCTATCATAGCCTCCCGCATTTATTGGTGCTTCTTCATATGGATCTTGGCGTAAATTTAAAATTAAAGGTAGACGGCGTGCCACTAAAGGACAAGCCCATACTTCCCAACCCTTACATTTTTGCTCTAAGAATAATAATTTCCAGTCGCCCATTCTAATTGCAGCAACTTTGCCGCCATCGGTTGCATAAATAAAGTTTTTACGAGGCCAGTTTGTATTATCGTCAGCAGTAGTATTTTTACCTTCAATTAGTTGTGGCAATATGTTGTAACCGTCTAAATGAATTTTATATTGACGACCGTTAAATATTGCCCCTTTCTTTAACTGTTCTTTAATATTTGTATTACCTACCGCAGCCATAACCGTTGGTAACCAGTCATTATGAGCGGTTAGTTCGTTAACTATCTGACCTGATTTTATTTTATTTGGCCAACGAACCATGGCAGGTGCTCTAAAGCCACCTTCCCAAGTGGTATTTTTTTCGCCACGGAAGCGCACTGTGCCCCCATCAGGCCAAGAAAACTTTTCTGCGCCATTATCCGTTGTGTAAATAACGATTGTATTGCCACTGATGCCTAGCTCATCGAGCTTATCGAGTAATTGTCCTACGTGACGATCATGCTCTACCAAGCCGTCGCCATATAGGCCGCCACGTTTAGAGATACCTTTAACATCATCTTTTAAATGTGTCCAAATATGCATTCGAGTTGCATTAAACCATGCAAAAAATGGCTTTTTAGCTTTGTGCGCTTTTTCCATAAACTTTATGGTGGCTGCTAAAAACTCTTCGTCGGCTGTTTCCATACGCTTTTTGGTTAATGGACCTGAGTCTTCAATACGTCCATCAGCAAATGAATGAATAACGCCGCGAGGGCTAAAACGCTTCTTCATTTCCGCAGTCATGAATCGGTTATAGTCTTCATGTTCAGGCTCTTCTTCGGCATTTAAGTGATACAGGTTGCCATAAAATTCGTCAAAACCATGGTTTGTAGGTAAATGACTGTCTTGATCGCCAAAATGATTTTTACCAAACTGGGCGGTCATGTAACCTAGAGGCTTTAATAAACCTGCTAATGTAACATCATCTTCACGAGCGCCTTCTTTAGCACCAGGTAAGCCAACTTTGGTTAAGCCTGTACGCATTGGATGTTGGCCATGAATAAATGCAGAGCGACCAGCAGTACAAGAGTTTTCTGCGTAGTAATCAGTAAATATTGCGCCTTCTTTAGCAATACGGTCAATATTTGGTGTCCAGTGACCTGCTTGTCCCATGGTATAGGCGCTTAAGTTATCCCCGATTTCAGATAATAAGTGCGACATTCATGGAAAGGTGTAGAAGAGGAGGCCAACTGCTAAAAGTGGTACGCTCTTCTCGTCAAAGAAACAAGCAG
>NZ_JAKRFA010000059.1:0-17151 GCF_022348305.1 Alteromonas sp. MmMcT2-2 | reverse complement strand
TTTATGTTCTTCTGGATAATGTCTCACTCATGCCTAACTTCCGCACCCTGTCTAATACTATGAAAAACTGAGGCGACAACTATCCTGACACAGGGGGGTCAAAACGGCTATGAAAAACTACAACTAACTCGGATACTGCGAGACATAGAAACTGTAGATAACTCAGTTGTCCGAAAATTTATTAATGAAACATACCATATTGAAAATGAGTTCATCTTCCAGCTAGATCCATCGCTGTTCGATCTAATGCCCGAATATGTTGTGAAGGAATGCGATAAAATTGTTGAGGCATTTGAATAATGAGTTATTACGCAAAATTTGATGGATGGAAT
Organism: Alteromonas sp. MmMcT2-2; assembly: GCF_022348305.1. Taxonomy (NCBI): domain Bacteria; kingdom Pseudomonadati; phylum Pseudomonadota; class Gammaproteobacteria; order Alteromonadales; family Alteromonadaceae; genus Alteromonas; species Alteromonas sp. MmMcT2-2. The sequence goes on along the minus strand of NZ_JAKRFA010000059.1, from coordinate 16,819 downwards.
GAGCTAAGAGTCGAGGACCTCCTAGTAGCATACCGAAAAGCAAAAGCCGACTGTTTTTTCGAAAACACCTTCCCCACTGCAATTAAGTTTGCAGAATACGAACAAGACCTGCTGACCAACTTAAACTGCCTATTAAGCCGATTAAAGAGTAATTCAGGCTTTAAAAGCGATGAAGAGCTGCTTGGAGATTTCCGATTACTACCTAAGAAGCTATCTACTGATAGAAAGGCAGATTGCAGCGAAAATGGTCATGTGCATTTCTCCAAACCAGAGCGGGCGGTCGAAAGTCTGTTCAAGAATTACGCTATAACGCCTGAATTCAGAATTGTGGGTGACTTTCCGGTAGATACCCATATCATTTCAGCCTTGTGGACCAATATGATTGGCCACCAGTTTGATGCCAAGCTCGACGACAGCTGCTATGGCGCACGGCTAAAGCGAATCAGGAACGATGAACTATTCGTAGAGGACGATGAGAAGCCATTTCACATCAGTTCCATTGGATCATTTGTGCCCTATTTTCAGCCATATCAAAAGTGGCGAAGCGATGGTTTAAAGGCCATTCGTGACGAGCTGGAAAAGGATCGCGACGTAATTGCGGTTTCTCTCGATTTGAAGAGCTACTACCACTTTATTGACCCTATGGCGATTTCTGGTACAGCGTTACTTGAAGCACTTGATCTTGAGCTGACAGATGAAGAGAAGGCCTTTACCGAACAACTCGCAAGTGTTCTATCTGCCTGGGCTGTAGGTGCTGAAAAATTCGGCCAATCCGTTGGGGGCAAGAAAGCCAAGATAAACGGAGGATTAGTGATCGGCCTGACGTGCAGCCGTGTTATTTCCAATGCTTTACTTCACAGGTGGGACAAGCTTGTTCAGGAAAAATTAGCGCCGATTCACTATGGCCGCTATGTAGATGATATGTTTCTGGTATTACGTGATACGGGCACGATCACCAATAGTTTAGATCTGATGAACATGGTTCAGTCTAGAATAGGCGAAAGCTATATTTCACAAAACGCCAAGAACGATAAGGTTTGGGAGATTAATCAGGGGGCGGAATTCCAAGGCAAGACCAGAATATCGCTTCAGTCTGACAAGCAAAAGTTATTTGTATTGCAAGGGCGTGCAGGCCTTGACCTACTGGACAGTATCGAAAAGGAGATATATGAACTTTCCAGCGAGCACCGTTTGATGCCATCGCCAGATCAATTAGAGCACTCCACGGCAGCCAAGGTGCTATCCGCTGCAGGAAGTGTGGGCGAAAATGCAGATACATTGCGTCGGGCCGATGGCCTGACTATTCGTCGGTTAGGATGGTCACTACAGCTGCGCCACGTAGAAACCATGGCTCGGGATCTGCCACCAAATCAATGGAAGGAGCAGCGCGAGGAATTTTATCAGTTTGCTCATAACCATATCTTACGAGCAGACAATCTCTTTGCTCATTTTAACTACTTACCAAGACTACTCGGCTTTGCAATCAGCATGAATGAGTGGGAGCAGGCTGAGCAAATAGCGGTGAAGTCCTATCGAGCGATCGATACCTTAGCTTCAGAAGTTGGCAGAGGTAAAACGGTTCGCATTAACGGATGCGATGCTAAAGTACTAAAAGATCTTTGGGGTTATATCAAAGGTACTTTAACTTGGCTGTTTATTGATGCCGCAACCCGATACTACGATCCTGACAAGCTTTTCCAGGTTGAACGTCGTCCGCTCAAAAGAAAACGTTTAGCGAAGTTGTTTTTACAGAATATTTTAAGCAATACAGCATTTAGGAATTTTCTTAAAATCAGTTTCACTGAAACTGATTTTGAAAAAATGGCGCCACTTGTCGCTCTTGCTGACCTAGCGAAAGAACCGTATAAACAGATACTTAAGAGTAAATCTGCAAAAGAGCTTGTTGGCAGGCGAAAAGGTGGAAAAGAAAACCTGCTTATGAGGAAGCTAGACTCTTCTGGTCTTATTGACGTTTATGCCTTAAAAGAATTTCTCAGTTCTACTACATCTTCTAGGCTTATTCATGTAGAGAAAGGAAGAAGAAAAAACGAAAGTTACTTGCCCTACATCTTTCCTACTCGACCTTTATCTCCATCCGAAATATCCGAATTAGCGCCTGAATGTGTGGGTTTACCTTTCGCATCTGGTAAAGCCGCTCCTAATCGACCAGCTGTTATGTGGGCTAAATACACCCAGGTTTTGCGTGGCGTATGGATAAAACCCACTCTTCTGGCTGTGGAACAAGACGCCAGCGATAAGAAAGCAAAGCGACGCAAAAAGTATCTGAAAATTGGCACTGACAGTAAAGACAAGGTGGTGGTTGCATTAACCAACCTGCGTACCGAAGACAGCGATTGGGCTGCTACCGCATGCAATAAGCCGAATTTAAGCCGCGAGCGTTACCAGAAAATATCCAAATTGGTTAACGATGTATTAAAGCTAAATCCTAAGCCGGATTACGCCCTTTTCCCAGAGCTTTCAATCCCATTGCGCTGGCTGAACAGCATTGCCGCCAGATTGAGTGCGGCGGGTATTAGTTTAATTGCAGGAACTGAGTATCGGCATAGCGAGGGAAACAAGATTCTGAGTGAGGCCGCTTTGGTATTGGCAGATAATCGACTCGGCTATCCAACCTTTGTAAAAATATGGCAACCCAAGCTTGAGCCAGCCGTTGGCGAAGACAAAGAGCTCACGGTGAAATTTGGTAAGGAGTGGGATCTTTCTAAAAAATCACCGAAGCCAATTTATATTCACAACGGCGTTAACTTTGGTGTCATGGTTTGCTCAGAACTGCAAAATAGCAAGGCACGCATTCGTTTCCAAGGTGCAGTTGATGCCCTTATGGTGCTCAGTTGGAACAGGGATCTGGATACTTTCGCCTCCCTGATCGAATCCGCTGCACTAGATGTTCATGCTTATACCATATTGGTAAACAACCGGAAGTATGGCGATAGCCGCGTTCGATCACCAGCCAAAGAAAGCTTCCTTCGGGATATTGCCAGACTGAGGGGAGGGGATAATGACTTCGTGGTTGCCGCGACCTTGGATATTGCGGCTCTTAGAGCATTCCAAAGTCGCGCTAAACGCTGGCCAGAAAATGGTGACAAATTTAAGCCTTTGCCAGAAGGGTTTAAGATATTGGGCGACAGACGAAAGCTACCGCCCAAGTAGTAAGGTTTTTTGAGGCTAAGTCACCAGCTTTAAACTTGGTCGCTTATTTTGAGAGATATTACCGTGTGATTTCCCGCTCAAGACGTTCAACATCAAGCCAAAGGTTAGCTCATCCAGCTCTTCTGGCTGAATCAGCAACTCTCTCGCAACATCAGCTTTGGAAATACCATCTTCTCGCAGACTCGCGAATACCTTCTTAAGCACTTGCGATGTTTCAAAAGGTGAAGGTTCCGGTTCATGAACCCGCCCTAGTTTGGCCAGATCAATGCATAGCGTTCGATAGGTCCAGTCGGTTGTCAGGTTGAGCGAGTGTAACCGGTAGTTAAGTGCGGCAGCAGACACATTCCAGTACTTTTTATGGGAGATAAGGCTTTTTAAAGTCGCCGATCTTGGCGCATTGGCCAAAACACTCCTACGCGGCATCAAAAAGGCCGACGCGAAGGCATTTGCTTCTTTTTCCGCTTCTTGACCTTGGGGAGCACCGTGACGATGCATAACCAGATGGCCAAGTTCATGTGCCGCATCAAAACGGCAACGTTCCGCTGTTTTCTTGGTGTTGAGAAATACAAAAGGAATTTCACCGTACCACATGGAAAAAGCGTCAACTTCTCTGGCATCAACAGATAGTGAGAAGACACGCACACCCTTAGCTTCAAGCAATGCGATCATGCTTTTGATTGGAAGCTCACCTAAATCCCAGTAGCGGCGGAGCATTTCAGCGGCTGCTTCCGGGTCATTGCCTTGGCTCCCGCTTGGGTATTGGTCTCCTTCAGACGATTGCTGGCCTTTATCGTTTTTTGACCTTTCATCCGAGGAGAGCCTGTAATCCTCTGGAAAATCTGGCGCAGGCAAATCAAACTTTTTTTCAATCCATTGGTTCAAAAGTAACGCAACAGATCCTGCAGAAAGCGCGATGTCTCTTTGGGCGGCAGTCATTTTGGTAAGCGCACGAAAGCTCGCCACCTCAACCGGCAGCTCTTCTACGTCATCAGCAAAGAAAAATTCGACCGGAAAACGAAGTGCGTTCGCGATCTTTTCAATAGTCTGGCTTTCAGGCACAGTTTGACCGCTCTCATAAGCAGTAATCGACCGATCTGTTACACCCACTTCTTTTGCCAATGCCCGCTTTGTTAGCCCTCGGCGCTTTCGCGCGAGAGCAAAACGAGTATTGTTAAACATGTTATGCCTTCTTCTTGATAGGTACTTCTATATCTGGCAAATCAGGTGCTTTAATTTCGACTGAATCATCATCTAACGGCATGCTCGGTAAAATAATGCGTTCTTTCCAGCCATTAATTTTGCCACTAGATATGCTGGATGGCAGTGAGAGCTCGCAGCGCACCTCATCAGTACCCAAATGCATCAGCAATACCCACGTTGTAAGGCCTTGAACATCTTCAATTACAGGCAATAGTTCACTGAACATATCCAGCTGATTGTTAGTTTCAACGGCTTCAGCCGTATTCACACCCTTGGGGCACTTATTTGAAGGTGTCGCTCCGATCATGCCGGTTGCTTCATCGCCAGTAGTAACGACAATGGCTAAACCTGCTTTCTGATTCACAGAGAGTTCGTAGTTGCCTTTATCCTCTTTAATCCAACCATGGGATATAAGCTGCTCTCTCAAAACTGCAACGACTTCTGCCCACATAATGATCCCTCGAGCGATTCGAGGGTGATTACTGGTAGTACGAGACCGTGCAAGGTAACCTTGCCATACAGACTCTGTAAGTGCTGTCATCGGAATACCCAGCTGGGATAGCCGATCCAGGGCATTTTCTTCAGTGTGTAGTTGGTCGTTCATTTAGTCGCCTCTAGAATAAAGCATTGCTCTTCCTGTTTTTATACCTCAAATGAGGAAGAAAAACAAGAAGAGTGTAAGCGTAATTATAAATCTGGCAACAGGCGTGCACCGCGAACTGAAATGTCTCGTTTGCCCTCTGATGCAACTAATTCAGTATTGATGATTTATGTTTTAGACGGAAGCTTCCGCCTAGAAATACACAAAGTATGACAGTTTTTTGTTCCATTTATTGAGTGAAAAAAAGTGATGATTGATAAAAGTATGATACTTTTACTATTTGCTAAAAATAACGCAGCAATAGAATCAATGAGTTACATTGGTTAAAGTATGATAGTTTTTTGTAAATCTACAGTATTACGCAATTGGCTAAAGAAGCGGTTGCTGGTGCAAATCAATAAGCACGCTTTAGTCATTAGCTTAAAGAGAAAAAACCTGCTTTATGCAGGTTTTTTTATGTTCATAATTAGTATGTGTTGTTTAACAAAAAAACACATACTGTGCGGCTCAAATGTACGTAAAGCGGTCGTTGAGGCATTGAGGTTCTAATGGCAGCTATGAGCGAATAGCAGACGTTAGAGGAGCCTCCGTTGTAGACTAGCTATCTGATCGTATACCGGTCGTTCAGATAACCACGAACCACTGCCAATTTCTGTCACTCTGGTCAGTTTACTTACCAGCCCAACAAGGTACACTACAGACTTTTACATTAGCAAGGATGCTGATGTTAGCTGCAGAGCAATACACCTATCAACGCCATCGTCCAGAGCAAACATTGCTCTATCAACTTGTTGAGAAACATTACCCTGCCTTCGCCGAGATGATGCAATCTCAGGGAAAGGCATTACCATACCATGTGATCAAAGAGTTTGAAGAGTTTCTTAAGTGTGGTCGACTTGAGCATGGATTTCTGCGCATAGTCTGTGATGACTGCAAACATGAGAAGCTTGTAGCTTTCAGTTGCAAGCGAAGAGGTTTCTGCCCGAGTTGCGGAGCTCGAAGGATGGCTGAGAGTGCGAAACTACTGGTTGATGATGTATTGCAGGGTTACCCTGTTAGGCAATGGGTGTTAAGCTTACCTATTCCCCTAAGGTTATTACTCGCCAGATACCCCAAAGAACTCAGCAACGTCCTGCAAATCGTTCACCGCGCAATTTCCACAGACATCATCCATCGTTCAGGCTACTTGAAGAAGCAGGCTAAGACAGGGGCAGTCACCTACATTCAGCGTTTTGGTAGTGCGCTTAACTTAAATATACATTTCCATATGCTGTTCCTTGAAGGTGTCATCACACAAGAGCATGGAAAAATGACATTTAAGCGAGTCAAAGCGCCGAGTCATTCCAATATGGAGGCGTTGGTAAACACCATCAGCCAGCGCATCGCACAATATCTCGAAAAAGCAGGGCTAATTCAACGCGACATTGACAATACCTATCTGGACTTGCCAATTAACGATGAAGACAGCTTGTTACCACTGCAAGCTGCTTCGGTCAGCTACCGGATCGCAGTTGGTGCAGATACTGGTAAAAAAGTGTTTACTTTGCAAACCATGCAAGCAAAAGATCCTGATCACTTAGGACAACTCGCAAAGATAGCTGGATTTAGCCTACATGCAGGGGTCTTCGCAGATGCAGATCAACCAGAAAAACTAGAAAGATTGTGTCGTTACATCGCAAGACCTGCAATAAGCGAAAAACGCTTAAGCCTCACAACGACAGGTAATGTCAGATACGAACTCAAGACACCCTACAGCAATGGTACGACTCACGTATTCTTCTCGCCGATTGACTTCATTAGTAAGCTAGCTGCCTTGGTACCACCGCCTAGACTGAATCTGACGCGGTTTTATGGCGTGTTTGCGCCAAATGCCAATGTACGAGCAGAAGTAACTGCTTCACAACGCGGCAAGAACAGCCCTCGTTTAGCAGAGCATCTGAAAGATTCAGATAAGCCCTACCAGGCGCGCAGCATGTCATGGGCACAGAGGTTAAAACGTGTATTCAACATTGACATTACCATTTGCGAAGCTTGCACAAAGGCGAATGTCAAAATCATCGCATGCATTACAGAGCCTGCCGTCATCCAAAAGATACTCTGGCATTTGGATAAGCAAGATTCACCAATTACCGCTAATTCTTGCAGAGCGCCGCCACTGATTGAGTCAAAACAAATAACAACTGACGATTACGTTATTCAGAGAGATTTCAACTTTGGCGCTTAAGGGCTCCACCGCCAATATAGCTTGAACACTCATGTGTTGAGGCATCATGTTGCACATATCGAGAGAATTTTTCAGTCCCAATGATCAGCCTATTTTCTTATCTTGACTACACTTACTTCGTAATTGCTTCCTGTTTTTGGACCTAAATCGCATGAAACAAGCCTTAAAGCCAGCTGTCACAGAGGATAGTAAATAGCGTTAATTTGTCTTAAACTCCGTAGCTGACCATGTATAACACCAAACCGGCTAGCACAATTAAGCCAGGTAACGTGAAAGAAAAAAAGCTGAGTGGTTCAAAACCTTGACTCTTTAAACCCGCACTTACCACTAAGTTTGGTGGAGTAGCAATTAAGGTCAACATACCACTAACCAAAGCCGCGTAGGACATGGGAAGGAGCAGTTTACTTGGGCTATTGTTGGAATATTTAGCAATGCGCAGCACAATAGGAATAAAGATAGCAACAACGGCGGTCGAACTCATTACGGCGCTAAGTATGGCGCTCGCTAACATCAGCATAATCAGCATTTTGGTCGTTGAGCTACTACTATTTTGGCTGATCCAATTACCGACAAATCTCGCTACACCGGTTCTGTCTAGCATCTCGCCAACCACGAGTAAGCCGGCAATGAGAATGACAACTGAATTGCCAAAGCCTGCCAATGCTGCGTTAACGGGCAGTATGTTGGTCAGTATTAGGGCCAAAACCACACATATTGCAATCATGTCGTAACGCACACGGTTACTCGCCATGAGTAACGCCGCGGCGGCAATCAGTGCAAACACGAAATTTGCGTGATATTGCTCAGATAACGTGAACATGATGATAGCTCCTTGCGTAAATTCGGAAGATAGAACGAAAGTGAACGTTCAAAACAACCAGATGACGATAAGAGGCTGAAAGAAAACCTTTCGTAAAATGAAAAAGCCAGTTAAAAGAGTGTTCTACAATCGTCAAACACTATTCTAGCTGGCTTTATATTACTTAGATAAATTTTTTTAGGTATTGGGGTACGTTGGACCACCACCACCCTCGGGTGGACGCCATGTAATGTTCTGTGCTGGGTCTTTTATGTCACAGGTTTTACAGTGAATGCAGTTTTGTCCATTAATTTGGAACTGCATTTCACCGTCGCTTTCCACCACCTCATAAACGCCTGCCGGGCAGTAACGTTGCGCGGGTTCATCGAAGCGAGGCAAGTTCTGCTTAATAGGGATAGACGTATCGGTTAATTTCAGATGACACGGCTGATCTTCTTCGTGGTAGGTATTTGAAATATAAACCGAAGAAAGTTTATCGAAGCTAAGTTTACCGTCTGGTTTCGGGTAGTCGATTTTAATGTGCGCACTAGCCGGTTCCATACACGCGTAGTCTTCTTTCGAATCGCGTAGTTTTAACAGTGGCTTACCACCAAAAATCTTCTGCTCCATCCAGTTGTAGCCGCCACCAACGATAGGGCCAAACTTATGCAAGGCAGGACCGAAGTTACGCGAGTTATATAACTCTTGATACGCCCAGCTCTGTTCGAATAGTTGTTGGAAATTGGTTGTACCCTTTTCTTCAGCATCGGTACCGAGCGCTTCAAGGATCGCATCAGCGGCAATCATGCCTGACTTCATCGCAGTGTGAACGCCTTTGATTTTACTAAAATTTAGTGTACCAGCGTCACAGCCAACCAACATACCACCGGGGAAACTCAGCTTGGGTAGTGCATTCAACCCACCTTTGGTAATTGCACGCGCACCATAGGTGATACGTTCGCCACCGCTGAGTGTTTCAGCAATAATCGGATGATGCTTAAGGCGTTGGAACTCATCGAACGGGCTGATATGCGGATTGGCATAATTCAAGTCAATGATTAACCCAACGAATACTTGCTGATTTTCGGCGTGATAGAGGAAGAATCCGCCACCCATGCCTTTACTTAGTGGCCAACCTGAACCATGCACAACCAACCCCGGTTTGTGTTGCGACTCAGGCACTTGCCAGATTTCTTTAAAGCCAATGCCGTAATGTTGAGGATCAGCGTCAGAATCAAGCGCGAACTTCTTGATAATGCCTTTACCAATGTGACCACGGCAGCCTTCACCAAGAATAGTGTACTTAGCAAGGATATCCATACCAGGGGTATAGCCTGGGCCTGGTTCGCCATCTGCGCCTACGCCCATGTCGCCTGTGGCTACTCCACACACTTTACCATTGTCGTCGAAAATCACATCAGCGGCAGTGAAACCAGGGAATATTTCTACCCCAAGCTCTTCTGCTTGCTCTGCGAGCCAGCGACATAAATTCGCCACACTCACAATGTAATTGTTGTCATTGTGCATTGAAGGTGGCACCGCCCAATGAGGTAACTCAGTGGCTCTAGACTCGTCGCGAAGTAAATACACTTCGTCTTTAGCTACAGGCTGACCTAGGGCAAAGCCGTCTTCTTTCCAAGTAGGGAAGAGTTCGTCCAATGCTTTGGTTTCAATGACTGCGCCAGAGAAAATGTGAGCACCTACTTCAGCGCCCTTCTCAAGCACACAGACGTTGACTTCTTTGCCTTGTTCAGCAGCTTGCTTCTTAATCTGACAAGCTGCCGACAGGCCAGAAGGGCCAGCGCCAACAATAACAACATCAAATTCGATGGATTCGCGTTCTGGAGTATCCATGACGTTCCTCTTTATGGCACTTAATTTAAAGTACGCTAGCTAATTTGGCTTCTAATTCCGGTACTAGGTCGTGTAAATCACCGACTAAACCGTAGTCCGCCACTTCGTAAATTGGTGCGTCTGGATCTTTGTTAATCGCTACGATAACTTTAGAGCCTTGCATACCTGCTAAATGCTGAATGGCACCAGAGATACCTACCGCTACATACAAGTCAGGTGCAACAATTTTACCGGTTTGACCAACTTGGTGGTCGTTACCAATAAAGCCTGCGTCAACTGCTGCACGCGATGCACCGAGGGCTGCATTCAAACGGTCTGCTAGTTTTTCGATAAGTGCGAAATTCTCTTCACTACCTACACCGCGGCCACCCGAAACTACAATACTTGCAGAAGCGAGTTCAGGGCGTTCACTTTGGGCAATTTCTTCGCTAACTACACGCGACAAGCCACAGTCAACAGCATTATCTACCGCAGTGATAGCGCCAGTGCCAGCTCCTGTTGGCGCAGCATCAAAAGCAGATGTACGCACAGTGATAACTTTCACAGCATCGCTAGAAGTAACGGTTGCAATGGCATTACCCGCGTAAATGGGGCGCACGAATTCAGCTTCACCATTAACACCGGTAATATCTGAAATTTGACCTACGCCGAGTAGTGCGGCTAGGCGTGGCAGTGCATCTTTCATTACACTCGTCGCCGGTGCAACAATGTGGCTGTAGCCTTCTGCATTAGCTTGTAATGTTGCTGCTAGGTTTTCTGCACCTTGATACGCTAGTGCATCGTGGTCAGCAACCAGTACTGCGCTAACGCCATCGACTTTTGCCGCTTCTTCGGCAACGGCTGCACACCCTTTACCGGCCACAAAAATATCAAAAGAGGCACCAATTTTAAGTGCTGCCGACACGGCTGCTAAGGTAACAGGGCTGAGTGTGGCGTTATTGTGTGATGCAATTACTAAGGTTTTCATTAAATCACCTTCGCTTCATTTTTCAGTTTATCGACTAGCTCGTCTACCGACGCAACTTTGATACCTGCCTGACGTGTAGCAGGAGCAGCAACAGAAAGTTGTTGTTGCGTTGACGTAACTTCAACACCTAAATCTGCGGCAGTTGTCTCTGCGATAGGTTTGCGTTTCGCTTTCATGATATCAGGTAGTTTGGTAAAACGCGGTTCATTCAAACGTAGGTCAGCCGTCACGATAGCGGGAAGCTTCAGAGCTACAGTTTGTAGACCACCGTCGACTTCGCGTGTAACTAGCGCTTCGTCACCTTCAATTTTAACCACTGAGGCAAAAGTTCCTTGTGGGCGACCCATAATACCTGCAAGCATTTGACCCACTTGGTTGTTGTCGCTGTCGATAGCTTGCTTACCCATCATGATCAGGCCCGCGTCTTCTTGCTCGGCTACTTTCGCTAGTAAACGGGCAATAACTAATGGCTCTGGTTGCTCTTCTACATCAATACGAATGGCACGGTCAGCACCCATCGCAAGGGCAGCTAGGATCTGCTCTTTAACGATTTTGGGACCAATACAAACAGCGATAACTTCACTTGCTGTGCCCGCTTCTCTTAGGCGTAGTGCTTCTTCAACCGCTATTTCACAAAACGGGTTGATAGACATTTTGGTGTTGCTCAAATCGACGTCTGAGCCGTCCTGTTTAATACGTACTTTTACGTTGTAATCGATAACCCGTTTTACCGGAACAAGGATTTTCATAGTAAACCTTCTAATTCTAATTAAAATTGATCAACAGCAAATTCATACAGTGCTTGGGGGTTTTGTACCATTACACCAAAATGATGTAGTGCACGTGGCAACAAGCACTGGCTGTAGTACATCGCTGAAATACGCTTCTTAGCAAGGAACTCTTCACCGTACACGTCGTCGTTCGCGTCAGTTAAGGCGATAACGGCGAGTAAGGTACGGCCTTGCATCCAACCACCACACAAATAGCCCATTGCCATTAGCATATCGAAACAAACTGCTTGTGATAACTCTTTTTCGCTCGGTGCGTTAGTCAGTAGCCATTCTTTTGCCGCACGCGCTTTGTCCACGGCTTGGGCGAATGCTGCACCAAAGGCTTGCGCGTCGGCGTTGCTAGAAGCGCTCAATTCAGTGGCGGTAGCCGTCATGTCGTTTAATAGACTTTCCAGTGCTACACCACCGTCCATTAATACTTTACGACCAATAAGGTCGAGCGCCTGAATCGCCGTTGTGCCTTCATAAATAGGTAAGATACGTGCATCGCGGAAATGCTGCGCTGCACCTGTTTCTTCAACATAACCCATACCGCCATGAACTTGTATGTTAAGCGAAGTGAGCTCTTGTGCAAACTCCGTCATCCAACCCTTTACAATAGGTGTAAACAGTTCAAGACGCGCGTATTTTTCTTTACTGTTATTGTCGGCGTGAGCAAAGTCTAGCGCGGCAGACGCTTCTAGCGCTAAAGCGCGCATCGCTTCAACCCCAGAACGCATGGTTAATAGCATACGGCGAACGTCAGGGTACTCGATGATAGGCTTTTTACTACCATCTCTGTTTTTACCTTGAACTCGCTCACGTGCATACTGCACCGCTTGTTGGTAAGCGCGGTCTGAAATACCCAAACCTTGTACACCTACGCCTTGGCGGGCGTGATTCATCATGGTGAACATATACGGCAAGCCTTTGTGCGGTTCGCCAACTAAATAACCAATCGCGCCCTCGTTATCACCAAATGCCATAGTACACGTTGGCGAGCCGTGGATACCGAGCTTGTGTTCAATTGAGATGGGGTATACATCGTTGCGTTCGCCTGGTTCGCCGTTTTCGTCGAGTACGAACTTAGGTACGATGAACAGTGAAATACCTTTTACGCCCGGAGGTGCGTCGGGTAAGCGTGCAAGTACCAAATGCACAATATTGGGGGTCATTTGGTGATCGCCCCAAGTGATGAAAATTTTCTGGCCTTTAATGCGATAGTGATCGCCATCTGGTGTTGCAGTTGTTGATACTGCCGCGAGATCTGAACCAGCGCCTGGCTCGGTCAGGTTCATGGTGCCAGTCCACTCACCAGCGATTAAGCGGGGTAGGTAAAGGGCTTTTAGTTCGTCGCTACCATGAGCAAGTAATGCCTCTACAGAGCCGATGCTCAATAACGGGCAAAGTGCAAACGCCATATTTGATGCTTGCCACATTTCGCTGACTGCAGTGCCTAAAACCTGAGGAAGATTTTGTCCACCAAACTCTTCTGGTGCTGTTAATGTAGACCAACCGTTATCCACAAACTGTTGATAGGCTTCTTTTAATCCAGGAGATTCAGTGACGGCATTATCAGCCCACTGCGCAGGATTTTGGTCGGTGTCCCAGTTCAACGGAGCAAATACTTCTGAGCTCAGTTTACCGGCTTCTTCTAAGACCGCATCTGCTAGGTCAATATTAATATCTTCTAATTGAAGTTTTTCACACAAACCATCGAAACCGATTAACTGGTCAAGTACAAATTTAGCATCAAGTACAGGGGGTTGATATTGACTCATTTCAGAACCTATCCTAGTGATTAACGTTGTTGGATTATCCAAATAGTATAGGCACTAGTCTGCAATTTGCGCTTAATTTGTTCAATTACCAAAAAAGTCTATTGCTTGACATATTCGGACACTCGTTTGCTCACTTCATCAAACTATCTCAATCTGCATTTATATTAGTTTGGGCTGATGTTTTGGTGCTAGATAAGTGTGTTCTCGCGATATAAGGTAGGCGTCTGTCCAGTCCATTGTTTAAAGGCGCGCGTGAAGGCTGCTGGTTCAGAAAAACCTAATTTATTCGTAATGGTGGAAATCGGAATATCGGGTTGGCTGAGGTAATAAATCGCCATATTTTTGCGTAATTTATCTTTGATTTCTTGAAAGCTGGTACCTTCTTCGGTCAATTTCCGACGTAGCGTGCGTTCAGACACATTCACGCTATCAGCAATATCTTGCATGCTAGCTTCGTGCTCGCGGTACTCGGCCAAATAATCCATCACTCGGCGGGTATAAACTGGTGTGAATTCTTGACGTGTAAACCAGTTGAGTGGGGCTTGCTTGAAGTGTTCGCGCAGGTTCTCCGCGCGCTGGGTGACAGGGTTTACTAGTTCTTCTTCACTAAAAACGAAGGCATCGTAGTCATGGCCGTAGGTGATGGGGCAGGGAAACATAAAACGATACTCGGCGGCATGAGCGGGTTCTGCACCACGCATCTTAACTTGTTGCAGAGGAATACTTTTACCAATTAACCAACCCGGAAAACGGTGCCAAAGCAGCAAAAAGAAATCTCGAAACAGTAAGTTACGGTCGATTTCAGGTTGGACTTGACGCATGCGCAATTCAACCTGTCCTTTACTTATATACAATGACAGTGAAATTGACTGGTTAACCAAACTGTAAAAACGGCACAGGTGTTTATAAACCCGATGTAAATTTTGCTCTTGAATCGCCCCATCGGCGAATAAACGGAACACGCCATACTTACTGGGCTGCGTGGTTAAGCCTAAAAATTCATCGTCACTTTGCTCCCATACCGAGCGCATAAGTTGACTAAATTGTTGAGAGGTTATACGACTTTGCGGATTGTCGAGCAGAGGCTGGTTAAGTCGAGCACTTTGTAGAATCGGCTCCAAATTCAAACCGAGTTGGCGCGCTGCGTCTAACACCGCATTGGCAAAGTGCACAGAAACACTGTGACTGTAGTGAAGCGACATACCTAGCTCAATGAGTCATTCGAAATTGATGCTATTTTGCGAGAGCGGTAGCCGATTAGCAAGTACAACTTGGGTGGCTTTAGTGCGGGTGTGACAGCTCCTCTACTTGGAAAAGTAGTGTAATTGGACCAAGAAAATGGCGTAGTATGTGTATTCAAACACCGATACTCAGAAACATGAGTAATAACGACGACGAGAAAATATCATGCAAAAAAGACTGACGAGATTACTTTCTGGATTAGCTACCACGCTCGCTGTTTCAATGTCTGCAAGCTTCGCCGGCTATGCGTCTACAGTAGTGACCAACGTGACTGGGTATACGCTAAACCCGCAGGGTGAAATGGTAACCTTCAACACAATAGTGTTTGATGAAGGTAAAGTAGTGCAACTTAATCCCACCGAAATGCCAGCTGATGCAACAGTGATTGACGGCAACAATAAAGTATTACTGCCGGGGTTGATTGATGCTCACGGGCATTTGCTCGGTTTGGGCGGTAACTTAATGGAAGTCGATTTACGCGAGAGTTCCTCAATGCAACAGGCAGCCCAATGGGTAGCTGACTATGCCATGATGCATGCTGACCAAGAGTGGATAAAAGGCCGCGGATGGAATCAGGAGTTATGGAGTGATCGCTCATTCCCAACAGCCGCTGTACTCGATGCTAAACTGAAAAATAAACCCGTCTGGTTGACGCGAGTCGATGGCCATGCCGCTTGGGTGAATAGTAAAGCGTTACAGATGGCGGGTATCAATGACAGTACGCCTGACCCCGCTGGAGGCCAAATTTTGCGCGATGCTGATGGCAAGGCAACAGGTGTGTTGATTGACCATGCCATGGATTTAGTGTCAGCGATAATGCCAAAAGATTCAGCGTCACTCTATGCAGCACAACTCAACGCTGCAGGCGAGCATTTGCATTCGGTTGGCATAACCGCCATGCACGATGCGGGTATTGGCCATCATGTCTACGACTTTTACTTGGCGCGAGCCGCTCAGGGTGAACTGCCCGTGCGTGTTTATGCCATGCTAAGTGCGACAGATCCGCTGCTACCAGAGATGCTAGATGTTGGCATTATTCGCAGCCAAGACGACTTTTTACATGTGCGCAGCGTAAAAGCTTATGGCGACGGAGCATTGGGTAGCCGAGGTGCTGCGTTAATCAAGCCATATTCAGATGCACCTCATCAGCATGGGTTATTACTAACGCAACCTGAAGATTTTCCCAAAGTAGTACAGCAAGTGTTAGGCGCGGGTTTCCAGTTGAACTTTCATGCCATTGGGGATAAAGCCAATCAGTTAGTACTTGATGAATTTGAGCGTACCTTTGAGCTACTGGGTGGCCAAGCCCTGCGTAACCGAATTGAACACGCGCAAATCATTGCGGTTGAAGATTTGCCTCGCTTTGCCGAGTTGAAAGTATTGCCGTCGATGCAACCTACTCATGCCACCAGCGACATGAATATGGCGGAAGATCGCTTGGGTAAAGCTCGGATGGAAGGTGCCTATGCATGGAAAACATTATTGAACAGTGGTATTCCAATGCCACTAGGTTCAGACTTTCCGGTTGAGTTGGCCAATCCATTCTACGGCTTACATGCCGCAGTTACTCGCCAAGACCGCAATAATCAACCCGTCGCTGGTTGGTATCCCGAACAGGCTATGAGTATTCAACAAGCTTGGCGCTTACTCTACGTCAACAATTTTCAATGTATTGGTTGCACCCACTTTTTCCATTTCATCACCGTAAGTTAAGATGATGCTGTCACCACTTTTGACTAGCCCTTTTTCTTTTAACGATGCAATAACGTCGTATTTCAAACGGCCTGGTTCACTGTTAGATGAGTCGAAGAAAACTGGCTTAACACCACGACAAAGCGCCATCGTATTTAGTGTAGACTCGTGACGTGACATGGCAATTATTGGCAATGAAGTTGTAATGCGAGACATAAGTGTTGGCGTGCTGCCGCTTTCTGTTAAACCGACAATGGCTTTTACGCTTGGTAAGTGGTTAGCGGCATAAACAGCTGATAGGGCAATAGATTCACTTGTTGAAGAGAATTGTTCGTCCATGCGGTGTTTTGAAAGCTTAACACTTGGGTGGGTTTCTGCACCTTCACAAACTCGAGCCATAGCTGCAACGGTCTCAATAGGGGGTTCTAGGGATTTTCCCCTCTAAAAAGACATAATCCTCTGTAGACCACACCAATAAATGGCTGCGGAGGTGGGTTACTACTTATAAGTGTGGCAAA
>NZ_JAKRFA010000058.1:0-17336 GCF_022348305.1 Alteromonas sp. MmMcT2-2 | reverse complement strand
GCGCTTGGAATACATTCATTGCGGATGTTGAACGAGTCAAAAATCTCTGTTGGAGAGAGTGGATAAAGTTGGTCAATTAATTAATGCAATTGGTATTATCACGTGTTAGTTGAATGCATGCCTCCGGCCCGTTTGTTTGAACGTGTGAAGACTGAGAAGGTCGATGTCACAATTAATGTCAGAGGTACTTCAGCGTTAGATCAGAACGCTACATTTATAGACGCTCCATTTGTTTACTTATCTATTGTACTTCTACATAACGGACAACTTGCGGATGATAAGTCAATTTCGGCAATTCGCGGCTATGACTATTTAGGTATTCGACAGGCACTTCAGCAAGAAGGTTTTGAATTTTTTGATATGCCGACAAGTAGCGACGCGATTCACCTTTTTGATGTTGGAAGAACGTCTTATCTAATTAGCTACAAACAACCCTACCAATTTTATACAGAGTCCTTAGGTAGTCGATTGGTTGAGGTAAGTATTTCAGACAAGTTGACCATACCTTCCTATTTTGCAGTTTCAAATCACAGCAGGTACAAAGATGAACTTGTTGATAGTTTGAATCTGGTTACTACACATATAAGTGACTCTACAATATTAGAATCCTATCGAAGTGCGAATAAATAACTCTTTCCTTACCAAGCTGCACAACTGTTGCCTATACGAATCGGGCGGCTCAGTGTCAGGCACTTCATACTTGTGTCAAATAAAAAGCTCACAGTTAATATGGGAGTGGCAGCGAATGAAAATCTTTGTTATGAGAACATAACTTCTCTGTTGCAAGCGGCTGATACGCTTTTATATAAAGCTAAATTTCGAGGTAGTGAACAAATATGTTTAGGCCAGCACTGAGCAACGATCTCGTCAGAGGATACTACTTCTCCTTTTTGCTGACACAACAGCAGCAGAACATCCATGGTTTTCGGCTCTATAGTCCTCTTAAGCTTGCCGAGAGATAGAGTATTGCTGGTTACATCGACTTGCCATTGACCTAGATAAAATTGTTGCTTCACCGCGTTTACCCTGTACTTTTTGTAGGTACTGTACTTAACTTTTCCTGTTAACTTATTGTAAAAGTATGCAGATACACTTTTGTTAATATAAAACCTTTTAATATCAATGTCATAAAAATTAATTGTAAAAAAATTAATTTTTGTGAAATATCCTTTAGGCCCACAGGGTCTTTTAAAGTACACGTGCTTACTGTACGTTAAACATGACTAATATTATTGAGGGTACATCAATGAAACAAATCAAAAAATCATCAGTAGCGACAGCGTTGGGTGCAGTTGTAATTGGCTCTTTGGCGTCAACTGTTGCAGTAGCAGATGTAAATCCATTTGGTATGCAAGCATTAGAATCTGGTTACAGCCAATTCGCTGCGGAAGGCAAGTGTGGCGAAGGTAAATGCGGCGGCGACAAAGCAGAGAAAGAAGGCAAGTGCGGCGAAGGTAAGTGTGGCGGCGACAAGAAAGCTGAAAAAGAAGGCAAGTGTGGCGAAGGTAAGTGCGGCGGAGACAAGAAAGCTGACAAAGAAGGCAAGTGCGGCGAAGGCAAATGTGGCGGCGACAAGAAAGCTGACAAAGAAGGCAAGTGCGGCGAAGGCAAATGCGGTAGCATGTAACCGCCATTCAAAAAACATCGTGTAGCTTGAAAAAGAATGATGAAGGCTACACGAGTTACGCTTAGCAAAAAATGGCTGTCGAATGATAGCCTTTTTTGTCTAGTAACGTACGTTACTATTGTGCAATCCCATGCAGTAAAGGGGAAGATATGAAAAACATCTGTGGCGCAGGTCTTGGGTTTCGTCGGGAAATGCTAAAAGCGCTTTTACCTACATTGCCATCTGAAGTCGATTTTTGGGAAGTAGCCCCTGAAAATTGGATCCCACTTGGTGGGAAGTACCAAGAACAATTTCAGCAAGCGTCTTCGCAAGCTCCCTTTACAACTCATGGTTTATCTTTGTCTATCGGAAGTATTGACAAACTAGATGTCGAGTTTGTAAAAACCGTTAAGCGATTTTTAGACGCAAACAATATTGCATTGTATAGTGAGCACTTAAGCTTTTGTTCTGGCAACGGTCATATGTACGATCTGATGCCAATTCCTTTTACTGAAGACGCGATTAAGCACGTAGTATCTCGAATTATTCAAGTTCAAGATATCATCGAACGACCGCTGGTCTTAGAAAATGTCTCTTATTACATAGCGCCAGGCCAAGAGATGGATGAACTTGAATTTACCAAGAGCATACTAAATGAATCGGGTTGCAAAATGCTTCTCGACGTAAACAATGTTTACGTGAACAGTATCAACCATAAATACGATGCGAAAGCGTTCATTAACGGCTTGCCCTCAGACAAAATTGTGTATGGCCATATTGCTGGTCATTATGATGAAGCAGAGGATTTGAAAGTTGATACTCACGGGGCTGATGTCATTGAGCCAGTTTGGGCGCTGTTGGAGCATGCTTACCTTACTCACGGCGTATTTCCAACTTTGCTAGAGCGTGATTTTAATATTCCTCCTTTAAGCGAATTATTAGCGGAAGTGAAGAAAATTAAGCAAATTCAAGCAAAATGCGAAGCCGTTCAAGCATCAAACGTTAAAGGAAGTGTCGCGTGACTCAGTCATTTCAAACCACTCAAAAAACGTTCGTTGATGCGATCAAAGACCCACAGACATTTTGTGATACCGACGCTGACCACATTCGTCGTATGAAAATTTATCAATCCCTGTTTTTTAACAACATCGATAATTTCGTCAGTACCGGTTTTCCAGTTTTAAAATCTATTGTAGTAAAACAGTATGGGGAAAAAGGATGGGAGAGTATTGTGCGTCAGTTTTTTATTGAGCACGAATGCCGCTCTCCTTATTTTGCTGAAATAAGTAAAGAGTTCGTTGAGTACCTTTCAACAGAGCCAACCTTCGATATTACTCTGCCCGACTTTGCTGCGGAGCTTGCTCACTATGAGTGGCTTGAGCTTGACGTTAGTATCAGAAAAAATGAAGATCATGTTGAGTTCTATCAAGAAGGAGAAAATTTTACCGCAATTAGGGTGTCACCGTACGCATCTTTGGCAGCGTATCAATTTGAGGTTCACCTAATAGGCGAGGACTACATTCCCGAACAACCTGCACAAGAACAGCAGTTCTACGTTGTTTACAGAGACCGTGAGTTTGACGTTCAATTTACTCATGTTAATCCGGTGACGGCTATTTTAGTCAACACGCTGGAACAAAATGAACTGGGAATGGAAATAGAACAAATAGCTGAGTCGTTGTGCCAACAACTTCCCCAAATTCCTTCAAACGTGCTTATAAATGGTATGAACCAGACCCTCACTGACATGTTACAAAAAGGAATACTGCTTCCAGTATCCTAAGTAACCCTTACTATTTACCTGCTTTATATTAAACTTTCGCCAGGATCTGGTCTGAAAGTGAGCGATCGATCATATTAGCGCTGTCAATCGGGCTTGCTTTCGATTAACATTTAGCACCATTTTTTTGTTCACAAAATTGTTTAGGTAGTGCAAATGGCTGACAATTCAGATTTCAAAGAAGTCTATAACAAGTGGTACTTTCTAGCATCGCTAGTAACTCTAATCGCGTTCCCGTTGATGCATATCATCGCCGGCTGGTTCACCTTCTGGTTATAACGCAGACATTCAAGGCATAATTGTGACTGCAGAATATATTAAATCAGTAGTGAAAACCGTACCTGACTATCCAAAGCCAGGTATTTTATTTAGAGATGTGACCAGCGTTTTAGAAGATCACAAAGCATTTAGTAGCTGTATCTCGTTACTTGTAGAAAAGTATCAAGGTATGGGATTTACCAAGATAGCAGGTACTGAAGCACGCGGGTTCCTTTTTGGTGCGCCATTGGCCATCGAAATGGGCATTGGTTTTGTTCCAGTGAGAAAACCCAACAAACTTCCTCGTGAAGTAGTTAGCGAGAGCTACGAGCTTGAATATGGCATGGATACATTGGAGATCCATAAAGATGCCATTGAGCCAGGTGATAAAGTCCTTCTTATTGACGATTTACTTGCAACAGGTGGAACGATAGCCGCTTCTGCGAAACTAATCCGTTCATTAGGCGGTGAAGTAAACCATGCAGGTTTTGTTATTAACTTACCGGACCTAGGTGGCGAAACGAAATTGAGTACGCTTGATATAGAAAGCTACTCTATTTGTGAGTTTGAAGGCGAATAATCGCTATAAAGCATAACTAGCAAAAGGCGAAATACGTAATAATGAGTTATCAGGTACTAGCAAGGAAGTGGCGACCGGGCAAGTTCAGTGAACTTGTGGGTCAGGAACATGTTGTCTCTGCCATTTCAAATGCTTTGGATAACGATCGTCTACACCACGCTTATCTGTTTACAGGTACGCGAGGCGTAGGTAAAACTACCATTGCACGTATTTTTTCGAAAAGCCTTAACTGCGAAGAAGGACAAGGGGCTAACCCTTGCGGTCAATGTAACACCTGTAAAGAGATAGAGCAGGGGAACTACGTTGATTTGTTAGAGATTGACGCTGCATCAAGAACCAAAGTTGAGGATACTCGCGAGCTTCTTGATAACGTGCAATACAAACCCACTCGCGGGCGTTACAAAGTGTACCTTATCGATGAGGTACACATGCTTTCAAAACACAGCTTTAATGCGCTGTTAAAAACGCTGGAAGAGCCACCTCCACACGTTAAGTTCTTACTGGCGACCACCGATCCTCAAAAGCTTCCGATAACCATCTTATCCCGTTGCTTGCAGTTTAACTTGAAAGCCATGTCTCGGGAGCAGATTGTTGGACAGCTGCAGCATATTTTAGAGCATGAACAGCTGCCTTTCGAGCCACAAGCGCTAGCGCTTTTGGCAAGAGCCGCCCAAGGCAGTATGCGAGATGCGCTAAGTTTAACTGACCAAGCGATTGCACAGGGTGGAAATCAAGTGCTGGCATCGGTGGTAACCGATATGCTGGGGCTGATGGACAAGAACCAGTTACTTAAAGTGATTCATGCGGTAGTAAGTAAAAGTCCTGCTGATGTATTACAGTTAGTTAATGACATCGCAGAGCAAGCCCCCGATTATGACAACGTACACAGCGAATTGGCTAGCCTGCTGCACCAAATAGCGTTAACGCAATGGGTGCCTGAAGCATGTAAGCTAGAAACCACATCGGCTAAAGCGATATTTCAATTAGCGAAAACTATCCCTGCTGAGCAAGTACAGCTGCTTTATCAGATTGCACTGCAAGGAAGAAAAGACTTACCGTTTGCTGCTGATGGAAAAAGTGCGTTTGAAATGACATTGATGCGAATGATGTCGTTTGCACCAAACACCCCCATCGACGACACTTCAAGTGAGATTGAAAACGGGAGGAGTGAGCATAGTTTACCTGTAGATCATGCTTCTTCCAGTGGTGGCCCGGGAAACGTCGGTAAGCAGGAGGAAGCGCCGTTAAGCGAAACTTCTGCAACCAATGTGCAGGAGGAGACGCCTTCACATCTATCGGTTGAATCTACCTCTGAACAGTCGTTAGAAAGTGCGCCATCTACCCCAGACTCACTTGCTACATCAATAATCGAAAAAGAGCAGCAAGAACAATCGACGTCTCCATTTGAATCACAGCAAGAGCAGAAACACGCAGCCGCTGATGAAAGCGAGTTGAGAGGAAGTGATACTCTGTCGGCGCTACCTCATGCAGAGTCAGGTGCAACGACAACTCAAACAACAGCACTTGAGCGTGATGCTTCACATGATCATGAATCCATAAAGCCAGCTCCAACTTCGTCTATTGAAGAACTACCCGTAGAAAACACCGCGTTACAAGCGGTACAAACAGAAAGCGTTGCTGCAGAGCTTGAACCAACGCCAAGTGAAGTCAGTGCGCCCCATAACGAAGCCGCGCAGCATTTCGATGGTCCTCCGTTAGATGCGTACATGGACAATATGCCACCTCCGTCAGAAGATGATGGTTCCTTAGGTTTTGACGGTTTTCAAACCGCTGAAGGTTTTCATAACGCTGAGGGCTCTCAGAACGCTGAAGGTTTTCATAACGCTGAGGGCTCTCATAACGCCAAAGGCTCTGATAAAAACAGCGAGTCGTTGGCGCACGAAAATGAAGTGTCCTCATTAACCGCCGAAGAGCAGCTGACATCTACGGCTGATATGTTGGCACTTCGTCAAAAGTTAAAGCAAAGAAAAGCACAAGACGCAGAAGCAAAAAGTACCAGCGCAGCAAATGCTAAGACCGAAAGTGCAAGTGATATTCAAGCGCGCTTTACCAGAAGCAAAGCCGAGGCTTTGAGTACTGCACAAACTGCACATGGAGTTAACAAGGGTAACGATAACAATTCAGGGCAGCCTAGCGCTGATAACGAAATCAAGAGGGGGGATTTAAACCCCGTTGGGCATGAAGACAGCCGTGAGCTGCAAGATCATAGCCCTAAGCCTCTAAATAATAGCCCAGAGCTTAGAGAGAACAGCCCGGAGCGTATAGATAGCGGTTCAGAACATAAAGATAATAGTGTTGCGCGCGATGACACTCCTCAACAAGAAAGTACTAATTCAGGCTCGTCTTTAGGTAATACTCATGCGCATTCTTCTGACGCTATGCATACTAGCGAGTCAGAAAAGAATCATTCTAGCTCAAACCACACGAGCGATTTCTCGCTTGATGAATTTGAAGATGATATGCCTTTTTCAAATGACGAATCTGAGGCGCAATCAAACTCGGAAACACCGGTTGAAGATATGCCGCCTTGGGCTACTGATTACGATAATCAACCACCTCAACACGTTGAAGGTGCTGATTATGTTGAAGCGCCCTCTGATAGCAGTTCGAATTACGACAGTGCCCCTGAGCAGATGGAAAGTGCGGGAGATCGGTCTTTCGCGCGGGATGCTCTAAATTTTGATACGCCGCTGAGCAGTACCTATAACGGGCAGTTAAAAGCGTACTTAAATGACGGAAGCAAATTAACTCACGCTAGCCAAATTGACGAATGGAGCAATCTAGTTGAGCAAATGCCGGTTGCTGGTCTACTCAAACAATTGGTGCTGCACGCATCATTTTCTCGAGCGGGCAATCAAGTGTCCCTTGAAATTGACCATAGTCAGACGCATTTATTAAATGATAGTGCGAAAAAGCAATTGGTTGATGCAATCCATCATGGGTTGGGTGAAAACGTTGAAGTAAATATCACGTTAGGTGAACCAGCATCTACACCTTTTGCGTTACAACAAGAGATTCATGTCATGCGCCATGCGCATGCACACTCGGTGATTAAAACCGATGATACAATTCAAGCATTGCTATCGACTTTCGATGCGTCAGTGCTAACCGATTCGGTTAAAGCGCGATAGCAGAATTATTAACACCAAAACGAAGCGAGACAAAAATTATGTTTAAAGGTGGAATGGGCAATATCATGAAGCAGGCGCAGCAAATGCAAGAGCGCATGCAAAAAGCACAAGACGACCTAGCCAAAATTGAAGTAACAGGTGAAGCGGGTGCAGGCATGGTTAAAGTAACCATGACGTGCAACCACAACGTGCGTCGTGTAGACATTGATGAGTCATTGATGGACGACGACAAAGATATGGTTGAAGATTTGGTTGCTGCAGCATTTAACGACGCGGTACGTCGAGTTCAAGAAACTAGCAAAGAGAAGATGGGTGATGTAACTGGCGGAATGCCATTACCTCCTGGCTTCAAAATGCCGTTTTAAATAATTATGTAAAGCTAGAAGCGATACAGCTTGCAAGTATTTTGCGAGTGAAATCATAGAAAGTCGCCGGCAACACGCCGGCGATTTTTATTGAAAACTTAAAATGTTGCCGATGGTCAGGCAAATGCGTTGCGCATTACTTTTCTATAAATGCTTGTTCAATTACATAATGCCCCTGACGACGCGAGTTAGCTTTCGAGAAGCCCTTGTCGTCTAGCATAGACATAAGGTATTGTAGCATGTTGTCGTTGCCACATAGCATGAATCTGTCATTTTCAGTGTCTAATTCAGGCATACCTATATCATCCATCAACTTTCCGCTTTCAATTAGCTTCGTTATCCGTCCTTCGTGAGCGATACCGTTTTTCTCATAACTTTCTCTCGTGACAGTAGGATAGTAAATGAGTTTCTCACGCACTTCGTCACCGAAATAAGGGTTGTTAGGAAGTTGGTGCTCAATTTCGTCTTGATAGGCAAGTTCAGAGCGCCACCGCGTTCCGTGAACTAATATAATTTTTTCAAAGCTTTCATAAATGAAAGGATCTCTGATAATACTCATAAATGGTGCTAGACCTGTACCAGTGCTGAGCAAATAAAGATGTTTTCCGGGTAACAAGAAACCAGGCACGAGCGTACCTGTAGGCCTAACATTAATCATTACCTGGTCACCAGGTTCTATATTTTGAAGGCGAGAAGTAAGCGCACCATCTGGCACCTTAATACTAAAAAATTCCAATTCCTCATCATAATTTGGGCTTGCGATGCTGTAGGCCCTCATCAGTGGCCTACCATCTACTTCAAGACCAATCATAACGAATTGACCACTTTCAAAACGAAAAGATGATTCTCTCGTTGTTTTGAAACTAAACAGAGTGTCATTCCAATGGTGAACTTGGGTTACGGTTGCGTTTATAAGATTTCGCATTCGTTTTCCTACTTACTTAGTCATCAAGCCATGCTGCCATTCTCGCACACTTTACAATATGATAATAGTTATCATTAACGTTTGTGGTGTCGGTATACGCACGTAAAATCTAACGTGCTATCAGTTTTAAATAAGTATTTTTAGCAATAGTTCAACCAGGCCTTTCTTCCGTAACATTAAAACACTGTCACATTCAGTCATTTAGCTTGCGCATAGCAAAGGAACACAAATAATAGAATGTGGCAGTTCGAAATGAGGGAGGACGCTGTGTTAGCAAAAATGTTAAAACGCTTTCAGGCCCAACGCGATTGTGCCGTCGAAAACCCGTCTATCAATAATACCGCTGTATCCCTTTGGAAGGACACAGGCCAAGTCTACTATCTAGAGAACACGCTGAAGGTTACTTATCAGTCCAACACGGGAAAGATAACAATTGAAAAGCTCTCAATGACGTCTTTACCTCAAGTTCTTGCTGAGCTTCAAGCATTGGATACCGTCTCAACGCTAGCGCGAAAGGAAACTGCTAATCAGGTGGATGCATTTAGTGTTAGTGTGTGTGGTGTAACTTGGCAAACCGCAGACAATGGTCAGAGCGTCCGTATTAAAGCGCTTCCAGAAGCTGCTACTCTGCGCAGCCCTACTGCCTGCTTCACAAAGTCTCAAGCAATTTTCAAACACGCCTTTATGCTTGAACATGATGACTTACTCACACCTGCATCATTGAGTAAGCCCGGGATCTTTACATACAATCGGATATCGTTAAATGATTTCATTAGTCAGTTAGCGCTGGCTAACGAAAAGTTAGCAAATGGGCAAAAAGCTACAGTGAGCGTTGGTCACCAAAATTTTGAAACTGCATTTACTGACCATGAGCAGTCAATCATTGAAAAATTCATAAAGCACGATGAAACCGTATTCAATAAAGATGGACGTCAACGTCTACTTACTGATAAAGGTTAGGCTTGTTTTCAGCATGATACGTTGATAATTATGGGCTGATACACAGCTTACAAATATTGAGCGCATGCCCAACTCATCGACATTAACTGTAAAATCTCATTTAACCGTTGTTCCGTAGAAAAAGTGTCCCAAATAGTTGAATGATCGTTGTATCATTGCGTTTTTTATCTTTCAGAAAACTCAACGTGTTCAGTCAACCGCTAATCGCGAAAGTTAACTCGTTAAAATAGAGGTTTTAGTAGTGCTAAGGAAAGGCTTAGTTATCACCACGGTTATTTTACTACCCATCGCAACTGTGTTGTTTTTTATGAGTATTCACGACCTGTTTAAAATGAAAACAGTAACGGTCGACCCGAAGCTTAAGGAAATTTCAGGTATAGAATACGATAAATACAAAAGGCTTTGGGCCATTAACGACAGTGGCGATGGACCCATCCTTTATATGCTCAATAAAGATGGAACTATTGAGAGGGAAGTTACAGTTACAAATGCCAAAAACGTCGACTGGGAAGACATGACACAAAACAGTTTCGGTCATTTCTTTTTGGGAGACTTCGGCAACAATGACAACAAGCGACGCTGGTTAACGATTTATAAAATTGAAAACCCCATTGACATAAAAACCGATACCACAGAAGCAGAAATCATTAAGTTTACTTACCCGGAAATGGGAAAAGGAAAAGTAAAACCGAAAGACAAGAACTACGATTTGGAAGCGTTTGTAGAGTACAAGCGTAACCTCTACCTGTTTACAAAAAATAGAACAAAACCCTTCGATGGCATCACCAAGTTGTATAAGGTGGGGGATCATGCCGCTAACTTTGACGCACAGCTCATCGGCGAATTTAAAACCTGTACCACCCTTGAAAAGTTATGCTGGATCACATCGGCTGCAATAAGCCCTGATAGGACTAAACTGGTGCTGTTAGATTCAACAAGCCTGTGGTTATTTGAAAATTTTGAAGGCGATAACTTCTTCAGTGGCGATGTGTCGCGTATTGATTTAGGCGTAGTCACACAAAAAGAGGCAGTGACGTTTTATGACGACAACACGCTGGTTTTCACCGATGAAGAGTACAAGGGGTTATTTGGGGGCAACATTTATGAAGTTAAGCTCGACCAAGCAAAGCGGAACGTGATTAAATACCGCGAAAGCTCGAATCAAAAAGAAAAAGCACCAAAGCAGTAAATACTATGAAGTTCAGTCCGCTACTCTCAGAATTAATTCAGGCACTAACGTGTCTTCCCGGCGTTGGCAACAAGAGCGCTCAGCGTATGGCATTCCACCTATTAGAGCGTAATCGCACTGGGGCAATTGATTTAAGCAACGTATTACACAATGCCATGGAGCATATTCATCATTGTAAGCGCTGCAGAACATTTACTGAAGACGAGCTATGTGACATTTGTCGTCACCCTGAAAGAGAAGCAAGTGGCTTGTTATGCATTGTTGAAAGCCCACAAGACGTACTAGCAATCGAACAAACCTTAAGTTACAAGGGGCAGTATTTTGTGCTTATGGGTCATTTGTCTCCTATTGACGGCGTTGGGCCAGAAGAAATTGGTCTTACTGAGCTTGAGGCTCGTCTTGCCGCAGGTGGGATAAATGAAGTTATCCTCGCCACAAACCCGACTGTAGAGGGGGAGGCCACGGCACATTATATCGCTCAACTTTGTGCAAGCCATAACGTTGATGCGTCTCGAATTGCCCACGGCGTGCCGGTTGGGGGAGAGCTCGAGTATATTGATGGTAATACTCTCACCCACGCATTTTCGGGTCGCCGCAAACTATAGTACTGTAAATTGGGGTATACCCATTCTTAGTAATTAAAACACTCAACGTGGGTCCGCATCTGGCGGGCCTACGTCACGTTCTCTCTTATCGCTCGCCCACAAAATACTCAACATCAAACTTTATTGAAGATAAATCTCCTTATAAAAAATAAATTTTCGTTCTAAACGTTGAAAAGTGCGTTGAGCGACCTTACCTGTTTAACATCAAACGTGATCCATTCAACGAGGAGATATTGGATTATGGCTGAAGCAGCCCAAAAAGAAACCCACGGTTTTCAAACAGAAGTAAAACAGCTTCTTCATCTGATGATTCACTCTTTGTATTCAAACAAAGAAATTTTTCTACGTGAGTTAGTGTCAAACGCGGCAGATGCTGCGGATAAGTTACGCTTTCGTGCGCTAGAAAATGACAGTCTTTACGAAAACGATGGCGAGTTAAACGTAAAGCTTAGCGTCGATAAAGAAGCAAATACCGTCACCATTACCGATAACGGTATTGGTATGACTCGCGATGAAGTCATTGCGAACTTGGGTACAATTGCTAAGTCAGGCACTAAAGACTTCTTTAGCAAACTTTCTGGCGATAGCGCTAAAGACTCACAACTCATTGGCCAGTTCGGTGTTGGCTTTTACTCTGCGTTCATCGTAGCTGACAAAGTAACAGTGCGAACTCGTGCTGCTGGTGCAGATGCATCGCAAGGTGTTGAGTGGATTTCAGACGGTGAAGGTGAATTCACGATTGCCGAAATCAACAAGCCTACACGCGGCACCGAGATTACGCTTCACCTACGCGAAGACGAAAAAGAATTTGCTGATGCATGGCGTTTACGCTCTATCGTAAGTAAGTATTCTGATCACATCAGTATTCCTGTGCAGATGTGGAAAGATGAAGTGCCTGAAAGTGAAGGCCCTGATGGCGAAAAAATTGAAGGCCAGCCTGGTGAATGGGAAGTTGTAAACAAAGCCACCGCGCTTTGGACTCGTGAAAAGTCTGAGATTACTGATGACGAGTATAACGAATTCTACAAGCATATCTCTCATGACTTTGCTGATCCGCTTGCATGGGCGCATAACAAAGTAGAGGGTAAAACAGAGTATACAAGTTTATTGTATATCCCTTCTAAAGCGCCATTTGATATGTGGAATCGCGACCAAAGTCATGGTCTTAAGCTTTACGTTCAACGCGTTTTCATTATGGACGACGCCGAACAGTTCATGCCTACTTATCTACGTTTTGTTAAAGGTTTGCTAGACAGCAATGATCTTCCGCTTAACGTGTCTCGTGAAATTCTACAGGACAATAAGATAACGCAAGCGCTACGCCAAGGTTGTACTAAGCGCGTATTACAGATGCTTGAAAAAATGGCGAAGAACGACAATGAAAAATATCAGTCGTTCTGGAATGAATTCGGCAATGTGTTAAAAGAAGGGCCGGCTGAAGATTTCAGTAACCGCGAGAAAATTGCTGGCTTGTTACGCTTCTCTTCTACACACGGTGAGTCTGATGCACAAACCGTATCATTAGCTGACTATATTGAGCGAATGAAAGAAGGTCAGGATAAGATTTATTATGTGACAGCAGATAGCTTGCAAGCTGCCAAGTCTAGTCCTCACCTTGAGATTTTCCGCAAAAAAGGAATTGAAGTGCTATTGATGGGCGAACGCATTGACGAATGGTTAATGTCTCACCTTACTGAGTTTAACGAGAAGCAGTTTGTCTCAATTGCGAAAGGAAACTTAGATTTAGGCGACTTAGAAGACGAAGAGTCTAAGAAGGCGCAAGAAGAAGCAGAAAAGCAAGTTGAAGGTGTTCTTGAGCGAGCTAAAACTGCACTTGGCGATAAGGTTGTAGACGTTAAATTTACCCATCGCTTAACAGATTCACCTGCGGTCATCGTAGCAGATGACAATGGCATGACTACGCAAATGATGAAGCTTATGCAGGCAGCAGGGCAGACCGTGCCAGACGTGAAGTATCACTTTGAACTTAACCCTGAGCATAGCTTGGTGAAGCTGCTGGCGGATACCCAAGATGAAGAGCTGTTTAATCAGTGGGTAGGCGTATTGTTTGATCAAGCTGCACTGTCAGAACAGGGGAGCTTGAAAGACCCATCTAGTTTTGTACAGAACTTGAACACACTGCTAATGAAGTTAGCTAAATAAAGCAATAAACCATTAGGTTTACATTTAAAAACGGGCGTAATGCCCGTTTTTTTATTTCTACGACTAACAAAAGTAAGTTTAGCCATTTTATTGTGCTATATTTTGGCGGTCTAAAATTTCAAGTTAATCATATTAAGAGTTAGCTTATTCATCTTAAATAAGATGAGTTACTGAATGGGTGTAGGCGCAAATTTACAAAAGTGCCTATAAGCTGAACATATATTCGCCATTAGTCTTAAGATTAACTTTACGGTACTGCTTACACTTGTCACCCCAGTGTTGAATGTGTAAAGTGCCCGAAGTAAAAAGTTTAAAAATCATAAGCGGAGAACGCACTCATGCGAATCATTCTTCTCGGCGCTCCTGGCGCGGGTAAGGGCACACAAGCTCAGTTTTTAATGGGCAAATATGGCATTCCACAAATTTCAACGGGCGACATGCTTCGTGCTGCAATTAAAGCAGGTACAGAGCTAGGCCTTGAAGCAAAGCGTGTAATGGATGAAGGCAAACTAGTATCTGATGAGATTATCATTGGCCTAGTAAAAGAGCGTATTGCACAAGATGACTGTAAAGACGGTTTCTTGTTAGACGGTTT
Source organism: Alteromonas sp. MmMcT2-2 (assembly GCF_022348305.1). NCBI lineage: Bacteria > Pseudomonadati > Pseudomonadota > Gammaproteobacteria > Alteromonadales > Alteromonadaceae > Alteromonas > Alteromonas sp. MmMcT2-2. Next base: position 3,158 of record NZ_JAKRFA010000058.1, on the reverse strand, counting down.
CCCTCGCACTATTCCTCAGGCTGACGCAATGAAAGAAGCAGGTGTCACTGTTGATCATTGCATCGAGTTTGACGTTCCTGATGATGTAATCGTAGAACGTATGGGTGGTCGTCGTGTACACCCTGCATCAGGTCGCGTTTACCACGTTGTTTACAACCCGCCAAAGGTGGAAGGTAAAGACAATGAAACAGGCGATGACCTTATCGTTCGTGATGACGATAAAGAAGAAACAGTGCGCAAGCGTCTTGCGATTTATCATGAGCAAACAAAGCCGCTTGTGAACTACTACAGCGCTGAAGCGGAAGCTGGAAACTGTGAGTACCACAAGCTTGACGGTACGCGCCCAGTTGAAGAAGTGAGTGCTGAACTTGCTGAACGTTTAGGTTAATTGCCAACAACGTCAACAAAAGGTCGCTTAGGCGGCCTTTTTTGTTGCTTGTAACTTATTAGCGGATAACGTTTAATGACAACCATGAATGTTGAATTAAGCGCTGATTAATACAGCGCGATATAACTAGAACATGTGGAGTACACCATGGTTTTGCCAATCACGGCGTTTTACGCCAGCTTACTGGGTATTTGCTACCTGTATTTGTCGTTTTTAGTCATTGGCGCCAGACGTCGCCACCAAGTGGGAATTGGCGATGGTGGTCACGAAGACCTGAGTCGTTTGACAAGAGCACATGGCAACTTTAGCGAGTACGTACCCATCACCCTTATTATGATAGCGTGTTTTGAAGCCAATACTGGCCAAGTGTGGGCTGTTCACGCATTGGGGAGCGCACTGTTATTTGGCCGTGTATTACATGCCTATGGCTTAGGTCGCCACTCAGGCGTTAGCTGGCAGCGCTTCGCGGGCATGATCCTGACTTTCCTTGCTATGCTGTGTGCAGCAATAGGTAATTTGGTGCTCATTCATTTCGGATTGTAAGCGTAGCAAAAGAAGTAAATACATATAGAAAAAATGGCATTAAGCTTAGCTGGCATTTTTTTTACCTCATTTCCAATCAGGTTGAGCTAATTCAGGCATTGAGAACAGGTTCGCTGTGTGTACTGCAAAGGTATAGTCTCTGCACAGAGGAATAACCGCAACGAATCGACTTGACGGAACTTTTGCCACCTAAGCGTTTTGTCCTGTTTGGCCGTTTAACCAATTCGGTTGGAGTCTAAATGCTAAAGATTCTTATAATTTTGGTATTTCTAGTTTTTTACACCTACTTACTGAAGCGTAGGTTTAAAGTGAAGATGATGGAGGCATGGCGCGCCGAAAAGGTGGGGTCTGAGGTTAAGGTCTATGTGATGATTGTATTGCCTGTGATTCTCGCATGGCTCACTACGGTGCTCTTTGAATATCTTTTTTTCTAAACACACGTTAATACATGAATGAAAAAAAGCGCTCAAGGCATGCCATTGTTAAGCAATGCCGTTGAGCGCTTTTCGTCTTATAGGCTTAGAAGCGGTAAGTTAGTTTAGAGTATACGAAGCGGCCACGCGGGTTGTGCACGCCGCCTACATAGCCGTATAAGTCGCCATCACCATCACCAATAGCAAACGGAGGCTCTTCGTCAAGCAGGTTGTTTGAACCAATTACAAGGCGAAGGTTATCGCTGTAGTTGTAACCAAACTGCAAGTCCACCAACATTTGAGAATCAACTGTTCTCGAGGTATTTTCTTCAAAGTCTAACACACCGTCGAAATCAATGTCAGGCGTGTCTTCAAACTCACCAACAAAGCTAATGTTCAAGTTGGCATCGAACGCACCTTTAGACCAGGTTGTGCCGAATAACCAACGGTGTTCTGGATAGCCATATTCGCCAGTGTACTCAAGACCGTCTTTTTCGAACTCGTTCATGTAAGACCAATCAAGGTTAAAGCGTACGTTACCGAACTCTTGCAACTCCATGCGGTAGTTAGCGCTGAAATCAACACCAGACGCTTCTTGAGATGATACGTTTTGGTAGGTGTTGAAAATCTTTTGAATTACACCTAATGACTCGCCTGGCTGCGGATCTAAGCGAACACAGATTGTGCTGTCTTGGTTATTACATTCCGCGTCGTAAACTAAACCGAATTGCTGCTCATCAATTTTGTTATCCTGCGTAATACTCCATACATCAATGCTCAGGCCTAATTCTTGAATAGGTGCGTAGATAACTCCTACGTTCCAAGATTCTGACTCTTCTGCATCCAAGTTAGGGTTACCCGCAAACTCGATATTGTAATCCAACGATTCACAATCTTGACCTGTTGCATCACAGCGATATTTGTCTACGAAGAAAACACTTTTCTGTGATGGGCCAAGGCCAACTTGTGCAAGAGACGGTGCTCTAAAGCCCTGAGCCCATGAACCGCGCACGGTTACTTCATCACTTGGCGCCCAACGTAATGCTATTTTAGGGTTAGTTGTACTACCAAAGTCACTGTAATGGTCGTAGCGGCCAGCTAGTTGAAGCTCAAGCTGTTCAGCTAAAGGTATAGATAGCTCTAAGTATGCAGCATACTGGTCGCGTTCAGCAGAGGCAGAAACCGATTCTGTACCGAAGATTAATCCGCGCTGGAACTGAACATCAGGAACGTCAGATACTTGCTCTTCGCGATATTCAACACCTGCTGCCATCATGACAACATCGTCGCCGAAGCTGAATGCTTCACCGGTAATGTGAGCGTCAACGCTGGTCATTCGAGATTCACCACGGCGCACAAGGCTAGTAGTAATATCATCAATTACACTTTGTGGGTTAGTAACGCCACCAAACGGGTTGTAATTACCAAGGTTAATTTGTTCCTGAAGCCAGTCAACGCGAACCCACCCTTGTGACTGATCACCACTTTGTTCTGAACGGCTGCGGCCTTTTTGTACAGATGCTTCCCAATCGTAATCATTGAACGTGCCACGAAGGCCTGCGACTAAACGAAGGGTGTCAGATTCGATATCCCAGCGACGGGCACCTGCATCAACAGGGCGGTAGCGACCAATTTCAATGTCTTGTCCAAACGGGTTATCAGGATGCGTACCCGGAACGGTTAAACCAGCATCTTCATCAAGAGGTGTTGCTGCACTGCATATTCCGGCCGGATCTGAACAGCGATTCCGGAAATACTTGAACACTCATTCTGGAATTATTTGAACACTGATTCCGGATTTATTTAGTACAGTT
>NZ_JAKRFA010000057.1:0-18196 GCF_022348305.1 Alteromonas sp. MmMcT2-2 | reverse complement strand
AAGCTTCAAGCTCTTTCTTATTCATGTTCATCTGCCTATCCTTAACTCTCTATAGAGTAAATTGAGATAGGCAGTTACACAAAATTAGTTACAGTCTCCTTTATGCTTAAGATAATGTTGAGTTCTCCTATCGGTGAAGTCACCTTGTATCGTGCGGGGGGGTTAGCCGTAGCTTTAATAACTATCTACTTATTGAAATTTAAACCTCTTAAACCTTTCCTAAGGTTAAAGTCTTGCTTACTTGTGCTGTGTCTATTCACTCTCTCGTACACATTTACTTTAACCGGCCACGTTTCTGAATTAGGAAGTATTGCTCGAATACTACTTATGGTTCACGTATTTGTTATGGCTTGGTGGTTTGGTGCATTGATTCCGTTAAAGCTCTCCTGCCATTACCAGAGCTACGAAAAGCTTTATAAATTAATGGATAGGTTTGGTACGCAGGCGGCCGTATTGGTTACCTTATTATTATCTGCAGGCATTTGGCTAGCTATTCAATTGGTAGGTAGTTTTGAAGGGTTATTTAGCTCCATATATGGGCAAACTCTTCTTGTTAAAATGTTCCTTGTAACTAGCATTCTAGCTATTGCTATACGGCACAAACTGAAATTAGTCCCAAAACTTAAAAGTGGCTCGGGAAGCGAAGCACTCTCAAAATCCATTTCATTAGAGTTAACAATAGCAGTTGCTATTTTAATCATTACTTCTGGGCTTACGAGTATTGTAGGTCCCGAAAGATAAAACTTAGAAGAGAAATTCAAATGAAAATTAAATTATTAGTCTTACTATTTATCATGCCCGTAATCATGAGTTTTGCTGCTAGTGCCCATGAAAAAGAACATCATGAGAAAGGTATGTTTAGTGGGTTAGATACGCCTGCAGCTAAAATAGTTATTGCATTCCATCACGCGCTTAATACGGGAGACAAAATCACTGCGAAGAGCCTACTGGCGGATGATGTGACTATTTATGAAGGAGGCGGAGTTGAGAGGAGCGCAGATGAATATGCTCAACATCATATGAATTCAGATATGGAATATCTATCGTCAGTGACAAATAAAGCGTTGGAGCATCAAGTCAAAGTTCTGGGCAACACAGCAATCTCCGCATCGCGGTTTCTGGTCAATGGGATGTTTAAGGGGGAAGAGAGAGACTACCAAAGTATGGAAACAATTGTCTTAATCAACACCGAAGGAGAGTGGAAAATCAAACATATTCATTGGTCAAATTGATTCGATTAACTACCCGAGAGAGCTCGTATGAAAAAATTTTTAATCATAATCATTTCGTCTTTGTTATCTTTTTTCACTTTCGCTCATGATAACAATGCAACTGATAAAGATCAGATAAAAGATATTATAAAGCAAATTGAATATGGCTGGGAGAATGGAGACGGTGCCCCCCTTTAAAAAGCACTTTTTCGATTTTAAAGGCGCAAGATACTTTGAATCTGGCGGACAGAATGTAGGGTTAAGTGACTTGATAGAGCATCATGTTGAACCAGAAAAGGATGCCTTAGTTTTCTTAAGTTTAGATTTTTCTAACATTCAAACTCATGTAGAAGATGATTTTGCTTGGACACTCGTTGATACAACCGTTCAAGGAAAGGTTAGGAAGTCTGGAGAAACTTTCAACAAAACGGGGTTTCAAACCTTTCTTTTAAAAAAGTTAACGGTGAGTGGCTGATAGTTCACACGCATTCCTCTAGTAGAAATCGTGCAAAAGACTAGCGAAATAAATGTATTGAAAGCTACTTTGGTAATATCAACGGTAGCTTTCCAGTTTGCTCAATATCAGAACCATCTCGGCTATCCTATTGCCAAAATGCCTTACACTTCATATTGGCACGAACTAAGCCTCCCGCCAGCCAATGAACCCTTATTATTCGTTTTTGCACAGATTTTTAATCAACATCGAATCCTTAAACACTTGTCCTCCCAACCTACATTTTGTTCCACATACGCTATTCTCAAAAGGTGCAGAGAAATATGAAAATCGTTTATTTTGGAAACGACTTATTCTCGAATTGTTTGTTACTTCTAATTAAAAATAGATTGAACATTGAACGCGTTTTTATAAACGATGTTCAGGAAAATGCGAGCTTCATCAAACGAATTTGTCGTAAATACAATATTGTTTATTCCACTGAAAAACCAAGTATCGTGACTCTTAAAGGATATTTAAATGACGAACAGACAGTCTTTGTTGTAGCCGATTACGGATACAAAGTACCCACAAACGAAATAAAATATGCGATTAATATCCACCCATCTTTACTACCCAAAAGTAGAGGCCCAACCCCACTCACCTACATTATCGACAACCCTGAGAACGCGGGTGTTAGCATTCATAAACTCACTGAGAAACTTGATGCAGGTAGCATCCTAATCCAAGAGAAATTTGAGGTCGAAAACAATGAAACGATTTCATCATTGATGGTCAAGTCTCAGTTACTCGCAGAAACTCTGTTAGAAGAATTACTTAATAACTTTAATGAACTTTATAATAACGCCACACCTCAATTGGAAAAGCTAGCGTCATTCCAAAGTCTACCTCCAGTAAAAAGAAGGTTTGTAAATTGGGATCAAAACACCGCTCAATTTAGTCATGCCCTTCGACAGTATGGGCACTTTGGGATTCTTATTTCGTTAGATAACGCGTTATATATCGCAAATGATGTCGAAGTCACAACTTTCAGTCACGATTTCACGTGCGGTAGCATAATCTTTGAGGATGCACTAATTAAAAGCATTGCTATAAATGATGGCTATGTTGTACTTTCTAAGCGTAGTTTAAGGCTATATGAATCAAGAGTACTAAACTAGTTGATTACGGCTTTAATGTTTAAAGGTCCTAAGCACTTTTTTGTGTTGTGTTGATCTACGTCAAAGTAAGAATAACGGAATACCGCTACTATTCCCTTACTCACTGATGGAGTTTATTGTGTCAGGCATTTATAAGTGGTGTAAATTAGTACTAATAGCTGCGCTGCTTTCACAGCACGGCTTTGCTATGACGAACCCAATTAAATGTGATGGTCACGACACATCAGAATCTCATATGTCCTCAAATGATTCCTTATCAAGCGTAGAACATACTACTTTAAATAATCACACACTTCATTCAGAAAAGAACCAGGATGTACAGCACTGCGAAGGAAATGATCAATCGATATGCGCGTGCTGTATAGGTGCTTACTGTGCAACTTCTTTAACCCAATTTTGTATACTTTCAAATATTGAAATTCTGATAAGTGAAAACATTAAGCAAAGCTCATTTTCAGATATAAATATTACCCCTTTAATTGGTATACACTCTCCTCCCTTCCACCCTCCGATTAAGAGCTACACATAAACTCAGTGAGGCTTTTCTCTAAGTTTTCTTTACTAATCAATTGCAATCAAAGAATGTCTTAGACGATCAACTGCTTAATTAATATACATTAAGACACTGTTTGCTATCAGTAAACGAACAGCAAGTATTATCCGCCTCACTTACAAACGCATTACATCTTAGAACCGAAAGTTTCACGAGTTACATGCCTATTGACTCGCGTCCCACACACAGGTTTAGCCTTTAGGTATAAGTAAAATTTTAGGTTAAAGACATCGGAACAACTATGAAAGTAAGAGAGATCGCAAGCGCCTTGGCTACAACGCCAGATACTGTTCGCTATTACACGCGCTTGCAGTTAATAACGCCGGCAAAATCTGACAATGGTTATAAATTCTATTCAACGAAAGATGCTTCCAGGTTGCGGTTTATATTAAGTGCAAGGCATTTAGGTTTTTCAGTTGAAGATATCAAGCAAATTCTCAGAGAAGCAGATAATGGAAAGACCGCTTGTCCCCTAGTTAGAACCTTAATTGCAAGAAGGCTAGCAGAAACAGAAAGACAATTTAAGGCAATGTTGTTACTCAGGCAAAATATGATGCTGGCAGTAAGGAAATGGGGAGCAATGGGTGACAAAGCCCCATCCTCACACGTGGTCTGTCATTTAATAGAAGAGTTTGAACACACCGTCCTTGAGGAAAACATAAATGACAGAACTTAATGCAGGTGTTTCTTCAGAAAAATCGTTGTCCGTCAAAAAACAAGTCTTCTAAAAATAGGAAAAAAGGAGAGCACTATGAGTGCAGAAGTAACACAGCGACAATTAGTGATAGAAGGCGCCGGATGTGCCAGTTGCGTTGGAAAAATAGAAGCTGCCTTGAAGCAGACGCCGGGAGTGCAGAATGCCGAAATGAACTTTGCAGACAGAACAGTACTTGTAACGGGTACAGCGGATTCTCAATTATTGGTTCAAGCAGTAGAGTCCGTTGGTTACAACGCAAAGCCTTTCGAAGATAAGCCTGACACTGATGTAGTCGATGAAAAAGAAGCAGCGGATAGGACCTATTACAAAAAGCTGATGCGAGATACTTTCATTGCGCTTTCGCTAGGTATCCCTCTAATGACTTATAGCATTGTTGTCGACGAAATGACGGTCGAGACTAATGTCGAAAGGTTGTTGTGGCTAGCAGTTGGCCTACTGACGCTGGGTGTAATGTTCTTTTCCGGCCGGCATTTTTACATCGGTGCGTGGAAGAGCTTTAAAAATCATTCTGCCAATATGGATACACTCATTGCACTTGGTACAGGCACAGCATGGTTCTATTCGATGTTGGTAGTGTTGGTACCTGAAGCAGTGCCGTTAATGGCAAGGCACGTTTATTTTGAAGCTACAGCTATGATCATTGGTCTAATTGATCTGGGGCTTGCCTTAGAACTAAAAGCCCGCGGAAAAACCTCAGAAGCAATCAAACGTTTAATTGGATTACAAGCGAAAACAGCCACGGTTATTCGCGACAATAAAGAGGTCCAGGTCGCTATCGAGCAAGTGCTTTTTAACGATGTCATCAAAGTCAGGCCTGGAGAAAAAGTGCCTGTTGATGGTGTGGTTGTTGAAGGCCATACGTCAATCGACGAGTCCATGCTAACCGGGGAACCGATGCCAGTTGAAAAATCACATGACGATGAAGTCGTTGCTGGAACTCTCAACAAGTCAGGAATGTTTCTATTTAAAGCAACTCGAGTAGGTAAAGACACGGCACTGGCGCAAATCATTGCAATGGTTAAACGCGCACAAAATTCAAAGCCGCCTATTGGGCGCTTGGCCGACGTGATATCCGCTTACTTTGTTCCTGTGGTCATGATTATATCTGTGCTCAGTGCGCTAGCATGGCTGAACTTTGGGCCTGAGCCCGCACTGGCATTTGCCATAGTTTCGGCCACCACTGTATTGATCATTGCTTGTCCATGTGCATTGGGCCTAGCCACGCCGATGTCAGTTATGGTGGGGGTTGGAAAGGCTGCTGAAGCCGGCGTGCTAATTCGCAACGGCGAAGCGCTACAAACGGCATCAAAAATCAGTGTGATGATACTGGATAAAACCGGAACGATTACGGAAGGTACACCCAAGGTCACTGACATAATTTTAGCCAATTTCAGTGATGAAAAGACAGTGCTGCAATTGGCAGCTAGTCTGGAAAATGGTTCAGAGCACCCATTAGCAATGGCGATAGTAGAAAGTGCCCACGACCAGGGCATTGAGCTGCTGAAAACCGAAGAGTTTAATGCGATTACCGGTATGGGGGTTGAAGGCCGTTGTGAAGGAAAGGCCTTATTGTTTGGTAACAGCAAGCTTATGGCTTCAAAAGGGGTGGGCATAGGTAATTATTCAGAGAAAGCACAAACACTGGCCAAAGACGCCAAAACTCCCATGTATTTCGCTGTAGATGGACAACTTGCTGCCATCATAGCGGTTGCCGACCCGATAAAACCTGACTCTGTTTCTGCCATCAAGCGTCTTCAGGCTAATGATATCCGGGTCATCATGTTAACGGGGGACAACAAAGAAACTGCTGCTGCAGTGGCAAAGAAAGCGGCAATAAGCGAGTTTTTTGCTGAAGTATTGCCCGAAGATAAGGCCAACAAAGTACATGAATTACAGCAGCAGAGAGAAGTAGTGGGTATGACTGGTGATGGAATTAACGATGCTCCGGCTCTTGCCTTGGCTGATGTTGGCTTTGCCATTGGTACAGGAACGGACGTTGCCATTGAAAGCGCCGATATCACCCTGATGCGCGGCTCGTTGCATGGTCTGGCCGATGCTATAGCGGTTAGTAAAGCCACCTTGCGCAACATTAAGCAAAACTTGTTTGGAGCCTTTATCTACAACGTAGCAGGTATACCTTTTGCGGCGGGCGTGCTCTATCCATTTTTCGGAGTATTGCTAAGCCCAGTTATCGCCGGAGCCGCCATGGCATTTTCTTCGTTAACAGTGGTATCAAATGCGAACCGGCTTCGCCTATTCAAGGCAAAGGACCACTAAGGAGTTTTCTTATGATGATAATTAATATTGTAGGACTTACGGGTATTGCACTGATTATTTGGTGGTTTTGGTTATACAAGCCTGATCAGACAGTTACTGAAAGTAACGAAATACTCATAGAAGTAAAAAATGGCGTGTACTCACCAGCGTCTATTCAGGTAAACGCAAACCAATCTGTTACGTTGAAGTTTTTGCGCAAAGATGAGTCTCCCTGTTCCGAAGTACTGCTAATTCCTTCATTAGATATCAGTGAGCAGCTAACGCTTAATGAGGTAACACCAATTCACCTCGAAAACGTCCCACAGGGCGAACATACTTTTCACTGCCAGATGCAGATGTATCGCGGTGTTCTTACGGTGGTATAGGAGGAGTCATGAAAAACAGTCACCCCAGATTTTGGTCAACACCTACAGGGTGGGCAGCATTAGCGATGATCGCTGCCGTTACTTATTTTTTAATTTTCGAACATGGTCATCATGTCCTTCAGTTTCTTCCCTATTTGATTTTATTGCTGTGCCCATTCATGCATATATTCATGCACAGTAGCCACGGTAAACACGGACACGCCCACGAACATTCTCGCGACAGTGACAATAAGCAGAAAAGTTTTCAGGAATTGAGTGATAACAACGCGGCTTATCGTGATGGATACATTCAGGGGTTGGAGGAAGGCCGAAAGGAGTCACTTAAAAAGGACAACCAAGATGAATGATACATATGATTATGGCTTATGGTCAATGGTGATACTGAACTCAGCTATTTTTATCTTTTTTGCATTCAGTTTTGTAAAGCCAAAATCTTCCACCGACTGGCGAAGTTTGGGGGTATTTTCTGCGTTTATTGTAGCCCTGTTTACCGAAATGTATGGCTTCCCACTGACTATTTATTTCTTGTCAGGATGGCTTGCTGAAACCTATCCGGAAGTAAACTTTTTTGCGCACGAAAACGGACATCTGTTGCATACTTTCTTTGGTTTTAAAGGCGACGCCCACTGGGACCTATTTCATATCGCCAGTATGGTATTTATTGTTGCAGGATTCTTTATCTTGTCCTCAGCATGGAATGTGCTGCACCACGCTCAGAAGAACCATCACTTAGCTAAGACTGGATGGTATGCGCGGTGTCGCCACCCTCAATATTTAGCCTTCATACTGATCATGTTCGGTTTTTTGTTGCAATGGCCGACCATTCCCACACTGGTCATGTTTCCAGTTTTAGTTGTTGTGTATGTGAAACTGGCAAAGCGTGAAGAAGCTCTGGCTATTGCTGAATTTGGCGATGAGTATGTGAGCTATATCAACACGACACCTGGCTGGATCCCAAACCTCAACTTTAAATTAAAAGGTGAAAACCATGAAAAAATTCACTAAATCAATCATTTTTTCAACCACATTAGTAATGGCTGCAACATCGCAAGCTCAACAAATGGAAGAGCATGAGCATAAGGGCTCAGACAAGCCAGAGATTCAAACGGGAATGCCTATGCGTGGCCAAGATATGCATATGATGAATGCAAAAATAAAGTCGATGAAGGAAGAAGTTAACGCTATCAAAGAAGAAAAGAATCCCAGCAAGCAGCGTGAAATGATGAAAAAACACATGCAATCCATGATGGGAATGATGCATATAATGCACGAAAAAATGGAAGGGCAACCCATGCAAAACCAAGTTGATATGGCAGAAAGGCATCTTAAGATGATGGAAGTAATGATGTCGAAAATGGATGGAAGCCATTCACCCGAATCTCAGAAACATTCAAATTAACACCCGAGGAGAAAGATATGAGTGATTTAGACCACAGAGTCGGTGTCAGAGAAGCAAATTTAGTCGTTCGGAATTTACGGCTCAGCAATGTCTATGAGGCAAATTGCGAGCCCCTAATTGAAGAGATTGACAAGCTCTTTGGCATTGATGAGGTGAGCTACAACATCAAAGAAGGGGCTATTCACCTGGCATATGATGCGACACATATCGATTTAGACGGTATTGAAGCGATCATTCGAAAACACGGCGCAGATCTTCACAATGACTGGTGGACACACACAAAAGAAGGTTATTACCAGTTTGTAGATCAAAATATAAAAGACAATGCGACGCACAAACCGTGGAGTTGCCACCACTTGCCGCAGGGCGCTCACAGGAAGCGTACATAACCTTAATGTGCTCTACGTTCTCACTCAACAACAATGCTGAGCGATGTCGTTACATTATGATGCTGGCTTTAAGGAGGCGTAAGATGAAAATTCGAGAAAATGTATTTGCGTTCGCGTGCGCCGCATCGTTCAGCTTCGAGAGTGTTGTTAGTTGTTAGTTCTTTGTTCATTATTACAATGCCCGACATGATGTCACCCATGGCTGGTAATATAATGTTTTCAGACTGGCAAGGGATGATATGGAACGTGCCTTTATTGGGTGTAGTGATAGGCGGAGCTTTATGGGCTTTGTTCGCAGGTGTACTGGGTTGGCTTATTGCCAGTATTTACAATAGGCAACTGTAGTAGTGAGGGCTAAATAAATAGTCAGTATTTGTCCTTTTAGCACAGGTACGATATTTGCTGATATCTACTGCCACATAAATTTAAACTAACGGTGAGATATTATGATAACCAATAATTCAGAATTAGCCTTACAGCAAGCCATGCAACTACCCAGTCAAACCAATACAGAGAAGCAGGGTTGTAGCCAGCCACCTGAGTCAAAAGGACAGGAGTTTGCTGAAATAATGGATACACTGAAGCAGCAAAAAAGCGGTTAAAGTGTGCCACGAGTAAAAATAACCGGCACGCTAATGCCGGTTAATTCCTTTCCTATTCATAACAACTGCGCTTACCTTTTAGGCTGCTACTCTGCCTACGCTGAATATTGTCTTACTCCGTCGATGTAGTTCATGAACAGCTTCAATGATTTGCATCAGTTATAATTTTTATCATCATCATCATACGCATGGAGCTTTAGAAACCATTTCTCAGCCGCGAATACGATAAGAAGTCCAGCCACAGAAATCCCAACAATGAAGATATCTGATTTTGCTTTCACCCACATAAAAGATAGAAGAACAATGATATCGAGAATAATTGCACTGACTAGTACCCAAGCTTTAGCTTGCACATCATCTCGTAAATGCTTGAACACTCCCCAGTGGATGAAGATATCCATTACGATATAAAAAACTACACCGATGGAGGCTATGCGGCTCAAATCGAAGAATATGGTAAGAAATATTGCGATGACTAACGTATAAATTAAGGAATGTCTTCTTATATCTCCCGGTAATGAAAAATGACGGTGAGGCACAAGTTGCATTGATGTAAGCATCGATAGCATTCTTGAAACAGCGAAGATGCTGGCAACGACACCGGAAGACGTGGCAATAATCGCGAAAGCTATAGTAAACCAAGCACCATACTGGCCGAATGCGGGTCGAGATGCTTCAGCAAGCGAATAATCTTTTGCCTGTATTATTTCGCCAATTGATAAATTTGCTCCAACTGCAACTGCGACAAAAACATAAAGTACCACACAAATGGATATAGAAATGACTATGGCCCTTCCTACATTTTTTTCTGGTTGTTTGAGCTCGCCTCCGCTGTTTGTGATTGTAGTGAATCCTTTGTATCCCAAAATACCAAGTGCCACGGCTCCGAGAAAACCGGTTGCGCTGGTATCTTGCGGTTGAGCTGAAACGCTCTCAAACGACAAACCGGTTGCCCACAGCCCACCAATTGCCAAAACTGCAAGTCCTGCTATTTTGATAAAAGCCATAATAAATGAGAGGGTCTGTATGAATTGATTACTCAAAATATTAACAATGAATGCCACAATAAGAAGACTCACGCCAAGCGCTGGTATAAGCCACTCAGCGCCCTGAGAGTCAAACAATTGTAGGACATAAGTGCCAAAAGTGCGGGCTACCAAACTTTCATTGATAACCATGGAAAAAAACATTAGCAATGCACAGGCACCAGTCAGCAGACCTCTACCATAGGCTTTTTTCAGAAACATGGCGATACCACCTGCAGAGGGGTATTTCTGTGCCATTTTGATGTAACTGTATGAGCTAAACCCTGCAATTATCGCTGCAACTAAAAACGCAAAAGGAAACCATGTGCCTGCCAGCTCTGCTATTTGCCCGGTTAAAGCAAATATACCAGCACCTATCATTACACCAGTTCCCATCGATACCGCGCCCCAGAGGCTTAACGAATCTTTCCTGTTTGAATGCTCGTGTTCATTCATATTGGTTACTCCTTTATGTCATGTGAGCCTGAGTAACAACAAAAGCAACCTGCAGCAAATATAAGGACACAGGCCCATTACAAAACAAATTCGAAGACGTGTAGAAAGAAATAACTGGCAATGGCATACCAGTTATTTCATTTTTAGCGTAGGGCGTTTAAAACCAAATCCTTGCACCTAACACTACACCAGTTTCACTGGTTGACTTGCCTTCAGCCTTTAATGCATCAGCTGTATTTCCCAAAGCTTTGCTGTAATAAACACCGACATAAGGTGCTACCTCCCTCACTATTTCATGCCGATATCGCAAACCAATACGAATATTACTCAACCCGCTTTGACGGTCATACTTTTCAGAATCGGTGAGGTTGGCAACAACTTCCAGTCGCGGTTGCAGATAGGAAACTTGACTTAGTTGCCAGTCATATTCGGTTTCATTGATGAACTGCATGTCACCGTCTTCGTTAATACGCAGTGAATTTTCCATTTCAAACCAGTAAGGCGCTAGACCTTGATAACTGACCACCGCATAGTTTTCCATATCCGCATCGGATGACAGCTCTCCCTTTGTGCCCACACCAAATTGTATAGACCAAAAAGAAGAAACGAGATAACCGTACAACAGTTCTGCTCGTTCCAGATCAGTAGGCATTCCATCGTTTTGTGTATTTTCGCCTTCGCTTTTAAAAACAAGACGATGGTAATCTCCGCCATACCACGCCTGCATGTCCCAGACCGCTATATTTTGCTGCTCATCAGTGCGAGTATATTCAAGCCGGTCAAATAGAACTTGGCCAAAATATTCATTAGGAATAGGAGATGGCCAGTCATCTCTTGATTGAGCCAAAGCATTGTCAACGCTCAAAGTTAATGTTATTAGGCCTGCTATTAATATCTGTTTCATTTTAATCTCCTATGCGACCTGTACAACACGAAACATACCTGCTTCCATGTGGTATAGCAGGTGACAATGAAACGCCCACTCACCGGGGGCATCTGCGCTGATTTGTAACGAGACCTTCTCTCCAGGCTTGAGGCTGATCGTGTGTTTACGAGGTCTTGGATATTGGCCGTTTTCAAGTTCCATCCACATACCATGTAAATGAATAGGGTGATCCATCATAGTGTCATTAACCAAGATCAGACGTAGTCTCTCGCCATAATTGAAACGTACATATCCGTCTACTTCACTAAACTTTTTGCCATCGAACGACCACATGTACCTTTCCATATTGCCCGTTAAGTGAAGCTCAATTTGACGTTCCGGCTCTCTTTCGTCAGGCCAAGGACTTTCACCGACTAAATCTGTATAAACAAGGACACGATGTGGGCTGTCTTCCAAACCGATCCCAGGTTCATCCAACCTAGAGCTTGGATTTTTAGCAATCATCGCTGCACCAGCGCCGTGCCCGTCTTCGCTGTGGACAATGTCTATGCTTTCTACTGGGAGCTTTTTGGAGGGGGTCATTTCTCCTTCCATTTGGGTGCCATGCATTGTATGGGCGCTATGCTGCCCCATTCCTTTCATTTCACCTTTTGGAGCAGCCATGCCCGAGCTGTCGACCTTGGACTTATCCATATTCATGCCTTTCATACCAGACATGTCCATCCCCATCGCCGCCATGCCACGCTCTGTGATAACTCGCTGTGGGGGAACCTCTGCAGTAAGGCCAATTGACGGGGTTAGGGTGCCACGCGCATATCCACTTCTATCAAAACTTTCCGCAAAAAAGGTATAAGCTTTTCGCTCTTTTGGCTGAACGATTACGTCATAAGTTTCCGCTACTGCAATTCGAAATTCATCCACATTTACTGGTTTAACAGGCTGACCATCTGCAGCTACAACCGTCATTTCAAGCCCTGGGATGCGAAAGTCGAAATAAGTCATCGCAGAACCATTTATAATCCTCAACCGGATTTTTTCGCCTACTTTAAACAGGGCCTGCCAGTTGTCCTGTGGTGTCCGGCCATTCATTAAGTATGTATATGTACTGCCTGTAACGTCAGCTATATCGCGAGGGCTCATACGCATTGCACCCCACATAGCACGCTCTTCCCATGTATCGGCAAACCCTTTTTTCTTTACGTCTTCTAACGTGTCGAAAATAGTTCGCTTTTGATAATTGTAATAACCTTCCGCTACCTTCAGTTTTCGCATAACTTCATGGGGGTCTGAAAACGTCCAATCGCTTAAAATAATTGTATGTTCCCTATCAGCCCCAATGTCTCCATTTGCAGGGTCGATCACAAGAGGTCCTAAATGGCCCAACTGTTCTTGGAGGCCTGAATGACTGTGGTACCAGTAGGTGCCGTTTTGCTCGACATCGAATGCATATTTAAATGTTTCGCCAGGTTTTATTCCGGCAAAGGAAACTCCCGGAACGCCATCCATATCTGGTGGTAAAATAATCCCGTGCCAGTGTATTGAAGTATCTTGGTTAAGGTGGTTAGTTACATTGAGGTGCGCTCGCTGTCCTTCTTTCAATCTAATCAACGGGCCCGGCATTTGACCGTTGATCGTTATAGGTGAGCCCATATTTGAGCCTATTGGCAATTGCGCTTTTGACACATTGAGATTTTTAATATCACCTGTCAAAACTTGATCTTTAAAATGGCGACCAACAGGTGCTGCCCATAGAGGACTAACGTTGGTTAACGCAGCCGCAGCGCTCGAGGTTAGGGCACCGAGCACAAATCTTCTGCGACCGTTGTCGATAGAATTTTTCATAGTTTTTAGCCTTTGAATTGATACTAACTGGACGAAGGAAGTTCATCCATTTAAAAAGTATTACTAACTAAGTCAGTGCCTTAGGCTATCGGTGGACGAAAAGGTGGAGTGAAAATTTTGAAGGGAACAGCTAGAGCGATAATGTCATACTGCTCAGCAAACGTTGTTTCAAATTGACGAATGGGAACGTAAAAAAGACTTGTAAAGTGGTAGCAATTGGTAGCTATACACATACATCCATCATTGCAGCAACCTGATTTACCCGAATGCGAGGGGTGTCCATCAGTGTGAGCGCTTTGATGCTTAGAACTAGGTGAACTGCTACGTTTCTCCTCATGAGCGTCTGCGAATTTGTGAGAAACCTTAGTTAATGAGCTATGTTCATCCATTTTCATTTCACACGCATCAACTGGCACGGTAAACAGTACCAATAAATATCCAATGCATAGTGTGAAAATAATAGATCTCATAACTTTGTATTTGCTCTCAACCTTTACGCGACGTTATTCCCTTAGACAAGATAAGTCTTAAGGACACTTTAATCAATGACATTTGCTTGTAACTAAGATAAACAACTTCCTATGTAGTTAAACAAGCAGTCTTTTCAATCTTAAAAGCTGATAGAGTTACTTTTATTAAGTTTAGTCGATAAGCAACTCTTGTAACTAAAAAGATAACATGAGAAATGCGCCTGCTATCATAAAAATGTTTTCTGATAGTGAAACAAAACCTAACGGCACGTTACTGTCCCCACCGACACAAGCACATTTGAGCTCCCGTTTATCCACATATACTGCTTTAAAGACAGAAATTGCCCCAACGGTTCCTATAAATAGTGAAAATGGCGCAACAGCTATGGCAGGCAGTTGAGCTACCATTCCTATCCCCGCGTAGGCTTCAAGAAATGGGTAGATGTAACCATATCGAAGCCACCTCATTGCCAACAAATCGTAGGTTATGAACGAATTTGTAAAACTATACAAATCCTTCAATTTTTGAACTGCAAGTAGTGTCATTGAGAAAGCAATAAAGAGAACCAGTGTTCTTATAGAGATGAAGTCTTCAGAAACAAAGAACTGGAATGCTAACGATAGCAGAGCTGCCACAGAAAAAATCGCAATAACAGGTGCATAAGTAGTTCCGTTCTGCCCCGCTTCTCCTTTCCCGAAGTATTTACGAAGCTCATCATATCCACCAATTCGCTTTTCTTCGATGAAGGTTTGAGGCGTCGTTTCTACACCATGCTTTTGCTTGAAATCATCGGTGTCATTACGTGAAGTAAGATGATTGTCTTCTACTAAATAGCCTTCTCGCTCTAGTAAGTCTTTTGACCTTAAACCGTAAGGGCAAATGTGCTCTTTAGTAACCATTCTATATAGGATAGCTTTCTTACTCATTTTCCTTTCCTTTATTCAATTTACCTTCAAATTGAGGAATTGGACGCTGTTCGGCCTGTTCCTGAGTTGTTACCTTGCCATTCTTATTTATATCCTCTATCAACCACTCCATCTCCTTTATTTCCTTTCGCTGAGCTTTAATAATGCCGTTTGCTAATTCTCGTACGCGAACGTCTTCAAGGTTAGAACGCTCACTAGTCAAAATAGCTATAGAGTGATGAGGAATCATTGCTTTCGTGTAAGCGGTATCTGAAATGGTACTTTGTGAACGAACAAGATAGATACACAAGGCGAAAGTAAGTGCCGCTATTATAAAAATGGCTGTATTGAGTTTCTTGTTGCTATACATACCTAACATGAAAGCTAACATTATAATCGCCATGCCTGCCCCCATATAGAGTGCCATATAAGTCCTTGTCTCACTGAACCAGACATGCGAGATAGCGTAGGTATTTAAGTACATCATTAAAAACATCGCTACAGTTGAAGTTATTATCATTGCAGCGAACTTAGAGTATTTCATATGTAATCCTTACTTAAGAAATAGTTAATATTTGTAGATCTTTCTAACAAAAGAAAGCTTGAGAGAGGTTACAAACCAATCAATCTTAACTAGTCAAGTTTTGTACCAACAAGGAAATATTATGTTTTTGTCTATATTAATAGTTTTAGCTGCGCTGTTGAGCTGCGTAGGGCTGCATCTTTTTAATATTTCAGTAGTCGCGGACAATATCAGCGAGAGATTGAAGGGAGCTTGGATAAAAACACTGTCGGTAGTCGTTATTGCCATTTCGAGCCAACTTTTACTAGCAGTCATTTTTACTCTGGCGTATGAAATTGGACTTTATTTCGAGCTCGGCGATTTTAAGCAACCTGCCACTTCCATGGATATTTTTTACTTTTCACTAACTACGATTACTACATTGGGTCTTGGAAGTATCGAGCCGGACGGACATCTACGAATGATAGCAGGAGTTGAATCGGCTACAGGGTTTCTACTAATAAGCTGTTCAGCATCGAAAGTGTTCAAGCATATGTAATGTAAAAACTGTAACCTGAGAAGATGTAAACCTCACCCGTCAGGAATAGTTTTTAATGAAACAATGTTTCGCAAATTATTGTCTTTTTAGATACTAAAAAGCGAACAATAGAGCACTCTTTGCTTCTCTCTTAAAGAAGTTTGAGGGTATAGCTTAGCAAACGTTTCAGAACCAAAAGCACGGTTGAAAGCTGACTTTATTATCTCAAAACTGATTTAAATCTGGGCTATGATCTTGGCGCTTTTATTCGAGTCGCTTATGCAGATATATTTGGGATTACTATAGGAGCATACGCACAACTTCGGTAATTCCTTCATCCCTGATAACTCTAGTTTCCAAAAGCAGTTACAGCTTGAGTTCAAACAGATGAACATACGAGCTGCGCTGTGCTATTTACTTCTCTTACGGACATTTTTGCGGGTTTTGAGGTTCTTCCTGCAGACTTTCGAAGATTATGAATCAATACTAGTAATTGGGTTTTTTTACTGAGTTATGATTTTCGTTTGGTTTTAGAGCGCATTGATTAAATTTACATATCTTCAATAACTATTCTTTATTTTTAAAAGCAACCGAAGAAGCCACCGTTAAACGACAAAAAAGTAACCTTATCTCCTATATGGTGGACTAAATACACCCACGCCTTTTATACTCTTCTACCCATTCCTTGAAGCGTTTTTCATCGCGCTCTGCGGTCTTTGCGCGTCTATGTAAGGTTTTCTTAGACAATGCTTTTGGTTCTTCTTTATCAAAAGTAACTCCAGATAATGCATCTGCAAACATCTCGGGTTTTACATGACTGTAATGCTGCTCGATCATTTCTGTACTGGTTCCACATTGACGCGTAATTACGTCTATGCTGGTTCCGTTGAGAAGCTGCCACGTAATGTAAGTGTGTCGGAGAGAGTACAGCGTTCGAGGTCCTCTGGGTGACTCTTTTAATCCGGAACTTTGAAGAGCTTTCTCAAATGCCTTACCTAATTGCCTTGTGGGCTCGCCACTTGCTAGCAAAAATAGCTTTTGATTGGGTGTGCGCAATGGAAAGCGTTCTCGTAGGTTCGTTAGGGCTCCTATCACATCACGTTTGCAAACTACTTTACGCGGTCCCGTATATTTTGTTGTTTTACCCTTAGAGACATTGATGAAAAATTGAGCTTTTGAACCTTGAGTTTTAATCTCGATATCTTTCCAAGTTAGGTGTTCCATCTCCGTGCCGGGCCTAATTCCGGTATTAACTGCTATTTCACAGTAATCGTATAGTAACTCACGAATTTGACGAGTCTTTTCACTATGAGCGTTTTGCTCACCTTCATATATTTCGTTGAGGATAACATCATACTCTTCTTCAGAAAAAGCCGCACGACGTGTGCCTGTTCCACCTTTCGAAGAAAGAACAGGTACTTGAGCGGCGATCATCCATTTTTGCTCAATAGCTTCTTTAAAAACGAGCTGAAGAGCAGCATTGTGAGTTAATAATGTAGAGGAGGCTGGAGACTTCTTCATTCGTCCCTTACGCCACTCATCAAACTTAGATATTTCTTCTTGGTCAATTGAGGTGATAAACGTACGCGAAAAGTAGGGGATGTGGTAGTTTTCTAACGCTCGAATATAGTCTTTATAGGTGCGTTTACCGCCCCCGTGTTCTAGTTGCTCTTCAAGCTTTTCGATGACGCGGTCAGCTACGTCTTTGAATCGCTTACTTTGGACTAGTGTGTTATTTTCGTGTCTAATTTGGTGGTCTAAGAAGATTCGATGTGCCATGGCGATAGCTTCGTCTTTATCTTTCTTCTTAGTTGATTTACAGAGCCATTTTTTGTGATTGGTTAGTATAAATCGCGCATACCAGCGCTCACTGTTATCTTGTTTAAAGATATACAGCTCGTCGTTTATGTCGTGTCTTTCAGTCTGTTTTGCCATAGCGCCAGTAAAACAGAAAAGAGCTCTCTTTGCAAAGAATTTGCAAAGAAATTAAAAGTTGCATATTTTCAATGCTTTAGAGTGGTGATTTGTATTGAAAATCCGCGTGTCCCTGGTTCGATCCCGGGTCGAGGCACCATTATTTAAGCCCTTGCAGAAATGCGAGGGCTTTTTTGATTTCGGCGATTGAAAAACACAGGCACACGCTAACGTGCCCCTGCGGCTGCGCCGCGCGTTACAATCCCGGGTCGAGGCACCATTATTCAGAAAGCCCTGCATGAAAATGCAGGGCTTTTTTGATCTCGGCGATTGAAAAACACAGGCACACGCTAACGTGCCCCTGCGGCTGCGCCGCGCGTTGCAATCCCGGGTCGAGGCACCATCATTTAGGCCCTTGCAGAAATGCGAGGGCTTTTTTGTTTGCCCAGCGAAGCTGGCAAACCCGTCAGGTTGAAAGAAACCTGAATCACCCTGACTGAGGGGAAGATAATCCGAATGGCAAGGGCGT
>NZ_JAKRFA010000056.1:0-18451 GCF_022348305.1 Alteromonas sp. MmMcT2-2 | reverse complement strand
CCAGAAACTGGGATAAGATCGGAAGCGTAGAGCTAAATCCGGAGAATAAAAAAGAAGCAGCTTAACAGCTCAGGCGACAACTACCTTGAAAAACGCCGTAACTGCACTTTTTGGTCATTTTCTATTACCTCCATGTATTTCGACAGCTGGGAACATTTTTAGTGCTTGACTCTAAGCAAACATTTTTCCCCTGCAACTTTTACCCGCATTTTGTAGTTGGTGTTATCAATTCGACGCTATGAATAAAAAACTACTTAATTATCTTGAGTCATACAGCTAATTCCCAAAATTTTTAGCAATCTCCTAAACTCTTCATTATCCGAATCACTTTTCCAGCGGTTGATAAACCGGCAAACAACTTGAAGATTATCTCTCTCGTAGTGACCGTTGCTATCGATTCTGTCCAAGGAGCAAATAAGCTCTTTATCGCCATCCTTCTCGTCCATTTCCAGTGGCAGTTCTGTTAATGCGCACATGCCTTCCTGGGCTTCAATCAAAGCGGTTATGTAGTCCTCAAGCTCAATTTCATTGCGGAACTTCACATCTTTATTTTTAACCGCCCTTTCTACTGTTTGCCCATTAGATTGTTTCGCTGTAGTAAATGCCATTCTTGCCATTCGCATAGCTGCTTTTCTGGCGCTGTTCGCATAGGTTACAGGATTATATTCTTTTGAAGCATTGGCATTTTTCTTTTTCCACAGTTCCTGCTCATGCCAAGGCGATAGATCTTCGCCATTTATTAAAGCGATAGCATATTCAGCATTTTCAGGCTTTAGTTGCTGGAGTGTAGCTTCGGTTGATAAGAAATCTTTCGCTTTTGGATGAAGACCACGCCATAGAAGCTGTTGCCCTGACCTACTGCGGTCTGACCATTGCTTACATGGTTTATGACAGACAACAACGTCTCTTTTTCGACCAACAGGCTCTTTCTTGTTTTCAAAGAAATGAGGGGCATTTTTTGAAATAGTCCAGTATAGCTTCTCGCCATCTCTATGAATCCAGAGATCATCAGCTGTCTCAGAGATGATCGTCATGAGGTTATACCAACGTGATGCAGTTTGTCTGGTTGGCGCTTGTCCCCTGGCTGACTTATCATTTTTCATTCGGGAAACGATGTACTCTTCCTTTTTACCTTGCTCCCATAGTGGCTGTGCTTTGATATCGTTCATCGTTGCGACAGTGCCTTTTGCTTTACAGACTGGCCACTCGTAATTTTCTTCGCCAAAGTTGGCTATATAAACTCTCAAGCTATCTTCATCCTTGTTTAAAAAATAATGAAAAAAGAAGTCAATCAACCGCCGCTTAAAATAAAATCACCACCATCAGCGCCCTGCTCTTGCATAAAACCTAATTTAGCGGCGAAAGGTGCGAGTTCAACCAGCTCTAGCGCTGCAAATAATTTCTGATACCAAAACACCCACTCCTTCCGTTTAAAAGTCTCTTCAGCAATAGGTCTTGCTTCATCTTGTATTCTGCTAAGAAGGTGAGCTTCATCAATCGGGTCAATTTCATCTATAATAATATTCTCAATCGAACACAATTCCGCCTCTACGCGACTTCTGATCTCGTAGACCTCATCCCATGTCTCTAGCTTTTCCAGTGCTATTGCATCTTGAGTGGACCAGATAACTTTGGTAGCTGGCTCAGGGTCGGATAAATTACTAATTTCAATATTAACAAAGCCCCTCGCTTCTTCGGTGTATGGATAAAAAGCTAAGCGGGAATTCCCATCGCTACTTTTGAAGAGATCCTTTGCTTTTTTTGCGTACTGATTACAAACACTACATAAGGGAATAAGATTGTAAGGATGAACCGCAAAAATCGGATACTTAGATTTACAAAGTTGATGATCGTAGTCTGAACGCCATTGTCTTTGTTCTGGAATACCAGCTCTAATCACTGCCAGTTTTTCCATACCACAAGCTTTGCAAACGTTTCCGTTAATGGCTGAAGATCTATACTCAGAAAAATGAGAATTTATGTTAACCCCTCCAGCGGCAGCAACAATAGGAACTAAATCTTTTGTCGCGCTGTATAGGTGTGAGCTCAACTCTTTAAGTGAATTTCGACAGTCACCATTCAAGAAATCTAAAAGTCCTCTCTGTGGATTGCCAAAGAATACCTCTAAGTCCTGATTATTCTGCATTGCCAGAAAAAGCTGCTGTTTGGTATCGCCATCAGCATTACCAAGATCTTCGAATAGTTTTTGAAACTTATCCAGGGTGTTTCCGTTCGCCCAGCAAGCATCGCCGATAGCACCCACAGTGAATAATTGGCGGTCAAAATCGTCTTTATTTACTGCCGCTTCGAGAAAATGCAATAGTTCTAAGTTGAGTAAGCGAAATACTTCGAAACAAGGAGTCCCATCTACTAAACGAAATAACATTACTTTGTTAGCTTCCTTATCATATATGCTCTTTCCGCAGACAATCCGAGATTATTTTCGATCCAAACTTTCGCGTGTTGTTCACCTTGCTCTAGTTGCTTACGAATTTCTTCAATCACGCTTTGAGAGATCAACGAGCGTAGTCCAAACAGTTCTTTTATTAGCACATCAAATGATGCACCGTAAGTCTCGTTTTGCGCCATGTTCATCTGTATAAGTCCGTTGTCGTCTCGCCGGAATTGATAAACATTTTGGCGCTTGAGAGAAGAGACCATAAATGGAGAATGTGTCGAGAGAAAAACCTGTGATTTTGTTGCTTTGTTACCGGCATTCAACGCATCAGAAACGTATTTATGAAAAGAAGTTCGCCAGGCTGGATTTAAATGCGTCTCTGGTTCGTCGAGTAAAAATAGAGTATTTTCCTGCGAATACAATTTTAATATCGCTAATATCTGCAGTAACTGCGACTCACCATCTGATAACTCTTCAAAAGCAACTGAAGTTAAATTATCCCCTTCTAGCATCAAACGCTTAGCTGCTAATGCTAACTTTACTCTAAGGGGCTTTTTAACTGTCCCAAAAAAATAATTTCTATCCAGTTGATATCGGTCATGCGCGCTAATATTTTTTAGGCTCAACTGCTGAGTCTTATACAAGCGCTCGAAAAGCCTAAATGGGTTAAGTACGCCATTGGTTGATAGTCTGCTATCGTGAGCTAGCAGGCTGAGATCTAAGCTAATGGTACCCTTCAATGCATCTAATTCGTAGTACTCAAATTCTTCTGAGGTTGTTTTTCTGCCCTGATACTCAACATTTCCAGCTCCTGCTAATCTAATAAAGGACCTAACATTTTCTACTACTTCGTCGGCTATATATGGCTGAGTAAAATCAAATTCGAGTAACAGCAACGTTGGTTTTGAGTAAGAAAGCTTGTACAACTTATTTTTTTTCGCTAAATCTTGGGCATAAAAAGACTGGTATTCAAAATCAATAAAAGCTACAACGAGCTGTGCACTATCGTAGTCGAGGTATATCAAGTTAGAGGGCTGAGTAACCGTTTCTGGTAATTCAATCTCATCTTCAACATAACTTGCCGAGTCAAAATCAAACAAATATGAATGATTTCGTTGATACCTTTTTAGAAGATCTATTTTGTTCTTTCTAAACTGATTAAAAGCAGATTCCGAATTATTTAGATCATTCTCATATGCCAGGTCTAATGCACGTTTTTCTTTATGGTAACGTGCTCTAGCTTTCAGTGCCTTAAACAGCTGGTTTGCATTTTTTAAAAACGGACGTTGTAAGTTTTCATTCAGGCCGGAGGAATATCCCACAATATGCGGTAAGGGTAATTGTTCTAAGCCTATTTTTATTGATTGGTCGGCTTGCTCAACATCGATTGGCTGTACGTCACCACCATTGACTGATACCGAAAATTTGGGATCGGTAAAACCATCAGCAACTCGGAGTTTTTCACCGAATACTTCCGCATGAGCAGAAGGTGCTGCATTTACATAACCGCTCATGCTATAAACCAGCGAAAAGTCGAACCCTAAATGCCCTTTGTTTTTAAAATCAGTTCGCTGCAAACGTTCTAGATAGGCAAAACACTCTGCAATTAACTCCAATAGTTGGGATTTGCCAGAGCCATTTAAACCAATAAATGCGATGACATTGTCATCGGCATCCTCAAAATTAAAGGTCTGATCTTTCAATCCTTTGTACTGTCCTTCCAAAGTTAGCGACAGCAAACGCATCAGGATTTTTTCCTTACACTACTTTTTCTAACCGGCTTCAACGCTTCACGTTCTGCTTTAATTTTTTCTAGCAAAGCCTCGGCACTATTTTCTCCACAGAGCAAATCAGGGTTAGCTTCACGCCAAGTGGCAGTGAGTTCGCCTTTGAAAGCCTGAGCCAAAATTGATTGGGTAAGTTTGTCAACACGTTCTAAGGCCGCATTAGCTTTTTGCTCAATGCTATCAGCAAAGCCGAAAAGAACGTCTACTCTACTTACAATTTCTATTTGTTCGTCATATGCAGGAAAAGGAACTGGTAAGCCTCTGAACTTTGCTGCCTTTATTCCTTTGGCAGCAGTTCCTGTTGCGTTTAAGTCAACAACCTTTTGAAATTGTTCGGTCAACATAAAATAATAGTGGAATTTAGAAATCAATTGTCCGTAAGGCTGCAAAGTCAAAGTTCTTTGTGCCAACGCAATATCAGAACCAATACCGTTCAAAGCCACACAACCCATTGTGTGGCCTTCTGTAACGAAAAAAATATCGTTTAATTTAGACTTTCCACGAGTCATCCAAGAATCATAATCTTGCTCACTAATGTACTCTACTGGCTCGTCTGACAGATATCCCATCTTGATATTTTTAGCTGTGTACAACCTTTTGCCCGATTGAGATTTTCTAGGTGTCTTTCCTCGGTAATCTATGAAGCGGTATAGATCGTCAAATTTAGATAAAGCCCAAGAACTAGAAATCATATCTTCTACTAGATCATGAAATGACGTAGGTTCGGTTTTTCTCTTCTTACAATCTGTAAATCGCAATTCACTCGCCAAATCTACTCTAGCATCTAACCTTTTTCCTTTTCGCCATTTGTCTGTTAATTTCCCACTCATAGCGGCGGTTAGGACTGATTGGCGGAAGCTTTTTAGAATTTCGGGGATGCGTTCGAGTCGGGCTTTGGTGGTTTCCACCTGAGCCAGCAGTGTATCGATTTTATCAGCAATGGCTTTTTGTTCTGCTAGTGGTGGCACTAGAACCGGAAAGGTCTCCACAAAAGAACGAGGAACACGTCGCAAGCCAACAGCTCCCGTCATATTTGCAGCTCCTTCGCTAAGAAACTTATATGACTTAACAATAGAAAAAAGAAATCGAGAAGATATTTCCTGTATAGCAGGACGTATTACATAAAACTCTGAACTGCCTGCGCCAATTTTATTTGGCAACCCCTTTACAATCGCAGCTTTACCATTTTCAAAACATGGTGTGACTTTAGCCACTAAAACGTCGTGTTCTCTAAAATTTGTATAAGACTTTTTAATCTCGCTCCAATACTTCTCTTCAAATTTTAAATTGTCTGAATAGTTGGTTGGAGAATGTGACATTGGAACAAACCCTGCAACTGTTTCAGGTGCAGCATCAATTTTCTTGGGGTTGATATCAGCGATTTCTGAGATTGTAGCCTCAACCCATCCGTAGGGTAATTTTTTGTCGCTCATATCCAGTTACCCCTTGAGCGATTCAAGTAACGTATCGAGCTCACGTAATGCAGATTCCAACTCATCTTTAGCCTCTAGAGCCAATAAATCTGGTTCAGGCAAGTCTGCAGCATCCACACTGTCTTTATCTTTCAGCCAAGAAATATCTAAAGAATCGCCTTTTGTTTCGCGTATCCAGTCACGGCTAAAGCAGCGCCAGCGGGAGTGCGCCAGGCGGTCATCAACCCCCCGGTTTTCTTTCACCACTTCTTTGTCGACGTCAATCTCTTGTGCACCAAAGCTGTACTCACCTTCTTTGCGTTGGCTTGTGCCATCAGATAAGTCGCCATATACTTTTTCGAAAGCGCCCAAATGTGGATCTGTACCAAATTCTTCTTTCGCAAATCCAAGATCCGACTTACCAAACGGGGTGCGTTTACCAAAGCCAGGCATATTGGTTCGCAGGTCATACACCCACACATTTTCTGTGCAGTTTTCTTCCTGGTATTTGTCTTTTACAGAACCTTTAGTAAAAAACAGTACGTTGGTTTTTACGCCCTGGGCATAAAAAATACCGGTAGGCAGACGTAAAATTGTATGCAGGTTGCACTTATTCATTAGGTCGCGGCGAACTTCGGTTCCTACACCCGCTTCAAACAGTGCGTTATCCGGTAGCACTACGGCCGCGCGGCCACCGTGTTTTAAGTTACGATATATATGCTGTAAAAACGCCAGCTGTTTGTTGGTGGTTTTGTAGGTGAGATCGTCTCTGGTATTGGATGCTTCTCCCCCTTTGCTGGTGCCAAAAGGCGGG
Organism: Alteromonas sp. MmMcT2-2; assembly: GCF_022348305.1. Classification (NCBI taxonomy): domain Bacteria; kingdom Pseudomonadati; phylum Pseudomonadota; class Gammaproteobacteria; order Alteromonadales; family Alteromonadaceae; genus Alteromonas; species Alteromonas sp. MmMcT2-2. The sequence goes on along the minus strand of NZ_JAKRFA010000056.1, from coordinate 12,040 downwards.
TTAGCAAGAATAATATCAGCTTGTTTTAAATCCTTCCCTGCATCACCCAATGCATTTCCAAGATGTACCACACCTTCTTCATCGCCTTCCATTCCGTGCAATAAGCAATTCATTAAAGCTAAGCGACGGGTGTTCGGTACTAATTCCACGCCAACAAACGCTTTGTTTTTTTGGAACTCTGCGTCTTTGGCTGAAAGCTCAAGATAGTCATCGGTTTGTTCACGCATATATTGGTCTGCGGCGACCAGGAAACCAGCAGTACCAGCGGCAGGATCCTGAATCACTTCGCCTATTTGCGGCTTTATGCAGCGCACCATACTGTTGATTAAAGCGCGTGGGGTGAAGTACTGCCCTGCCCCGGATTTCGTCTCGCTGGCATTTTTTTCAAGCAGGCCTTCATACAAATCTCCAAGCCCATCTCGGGAAGCACTGAACCAGTCTTCAATCTCATCAAATCGTTGAATTATCTGTTGTAAATGTCGTGGCTCTCGTAAACGAGTTTGTGCATCTGCATAAATTGCACTAATCAGAGGATCTTGATGTACAACTACCTCTTCAACCTTATCTTCTTCACCTTCTTTTTCAGCTTTAATAACTACGGTGCGCTTACCTGTAGATAGCGCCAGTAAAATAGCTTTATAGTCATTTAGTAAGTTTATACCAGACTTACCACTTAGATCCGTCCAACGGCACCCTTCTGGTAAAGGGTGACGTTTTAATACTCCTGCTTCGGTGTTTTCATGCACCATTTTAATAAATAACAGCAGTACCAGTTCGGTTACGTAGTCCGAATAATTAATGCCGTCGTCGCGAAGTACGTCGCAGAGGTTCCAGAGTTTTTGAACGATGTCGTTATTGGTCATATTTGTCTCTTAATAGATTATTTGGTTCTTAGCTGTGTGCTATTAGTACTTTGCACAATGGCTCATTAATGTAGTAGTTGGCGCGGCCAATTTTTTGTTTGGTTAAAAAGCCATGTTCTACTAGTTGCTCCAAATATTTAGTGGCGGTTATTCGCGTTACCCCCAGCTCTTCGATGATGAAGTCGATTTTGGTATAGGGGTGATGAAACAGATTATTGAGTAAATCCTGGCTATAAATTTTTGGCAGTTGTTCACGAATACCGTGTTTTACATCGGCCATCAGACTTTTCATTTCGGTAATGAGTGAGATAGTGTTTTGTGCTGTGTCGATAACGCCATCAAGCATAAAGGCTATCCAAGGTTCCCAGTTTCCAGTGTCGCGTACGGCCTGCAAATTATTATAGTAATCTGCTTTGTGCTGAATAATAAAACGGCTTAAATACAGTACCGGCAGGTTAAGCAAGTCTTTAATCACCAGGTACAAAATATTCAGGATCCTCCCTGTGCGGCCATTGCCATCGTAGAATGGGTGAATGCTTTCAAACTGATGATGGATGATGGCCATTTTTACCAGCGGATCTGCATCACATAACTCATCGTTATTAATGAACTGCACCAGGTTATCCATTAGCGCTGTTATATCGTCTGCATGTTGTGGTGGTGTATACACCACCTCGCCCGTACGGGCATTTTTCAAATCCGTGCCCGGTAGTTTGCGTAAACCTGCGTTGTTGTGCTCCAAGTTTTGCTGGATGGCGAGAATATCACTTAAGCGAATAAGCTTACTTTGCCGTGCTGTTTGAAAGCCCTGCTTTAATGCTACTGCGTAATCCTGCACTTCTTTTGTTGCAGGGCTGGTAATGGCTTCTTCAAATAAGTTGGCTTTATAAAGCTCATCGTGGGTGGTTACAATGTTTTCCACTTCTGAGCTGTCTTTGGCTTCCTGCAAGGCCAGCGTATTGATTAGAATTGCTTCATTGGGAATGCTGGCGGCAATACCCTTTAATTCGGCCAGATAGCGGTGAGCTTCAGCCACCTTTTTGAGTACTGCGCGGGTTTCCCACTGCTCTATATTATCAAGTGGTAACAATGGGATAGATGCTGGCATGATTAATATTATGTCCTTTTTTATACATGTAGCTCTATATATGTATAGATTTCTCAAAAAATTATACATGTACTGTATAACATGTATAGTTTTTCTGTTTATTTACACATATAAGGTTTATGCACTTTGGGGAGGCCACATTGCATCACCCAGTTCATCCAGTACCACATCCAGTTGATTACCCAGTACCTTATCCAGCTGCTTTGCTCCGCCCTGCTCTGCAAATCGGCTGTTTACAAAATCTCTATCAATAATGACTTCATGAACCAGTTGTTTTGCCAGGCGTTCAAGCCATTTACGCTGTGCGGGTAACCAATTATGACTTTCATATATTCGCAGCATTGCCTGTGCTACACGTTGTTCAAAGGGTACCAATGGTTCGCCGAATGCTGCTCGGCGAATATGGCCTATAATGCTAGCTGCTATATCCTGATTAGTTTGGTTACGCACCGCACTTTGGAGTTTTGCTTCTGAGTATCCCGCACCATCAAGCAATAGCTTAATTTCTTTTAGTTGGTCGCGAGTCAGATCTCGGGGTTTATTCACCACTACAGCAAGGGCTGCGCTTTGGTTAAGCTGCTCTTTTATAAACTGATTGAAGCTATCGAGGTAATCTTCAGGCTTTTGATGTACGCCATAGCTTTGGGTGCGTTCTCTTATCTCATCATGATGTTCCGAGATTACTGGTTGGCGTTCACTACCGAGTAACTCATTCACTTCTGCTAGCTGATTTATCAAACCGCTATGTTTTGTGATAAAGGCCGCGGCTTGCTTAGGTCCAAGCTCGTGTAAATGTTTATGCAAGCTTTTGGGCTCAACGCCCCATAAACCTTGTAATTCATCCAGTTTCTGCTTAAGTGCGGGTTTGCCTTCAGCTTTTTTATCGGCTTTTCGCATTACGCGCATTACTTTTTGGCTAAGTTGACTTAGCACTACATCGGCATGGCTCTGCTCTGGCGCATCACCAGGCGCATTCAATGCGCGTTCCAATTGTTCCGGATTAGTAATTTCGTCTACCAATTGCTCCAACGTAATCTTGGGATCTTTAACCAACGGCTTCATGGTATTAACATCGGCCAACGCGGCATAAATATCCACCGGGTCGTAAATTCGGAATACCGTTTTACCAATGTCATCGCAACGGCGCGTGGCGCGGCCGATCATCTGCTCATACAAAATCCGTGATTTAACCCGGCGCATAAACACGAGGTTACAAATTTTGGGAACATCGATACCGGTGGTCAGTAGGTCTACAGTAATAGCAATATTTGGATAGCGTTCGTTTTTATACTGTCGAATTAGCTGTTCTACTTTGTCGCTCTGCCCGGTGATTTTAGCCACTGCTGCTTGGTTATATTCACCGTTATAAAGGTCTTTAAACGCTTCATCTAAAAGTCGCTTTACCATATCGGCATGCAAATCGGTTGCACAGAAAATCAGAGTTTTTTCATCTCCGAACGGATCGAGTTCTTGAACCAGTTGCTGACAAATCACTTTGTTGAAGTTTTCGTTAATTACTTTGCGGTTAAAAGCTTCCACTTCAAAATTAAGTTCATCGTCTAGCTCTGCGCTTTGTACTTCACCAGTTTGGGTATTAATGGCACTAACTTCATCGCCTTTGGCAAATTTAATTCCGTTTTGTGTGAGTAAAGTTTCGTATCGAATAGGAGGTTCGTGATCTATTAGCCAATCATCAGCTACGGCTTCCCGGTAAGAATACGTATAAACGGGTTTGCCAAAAATTTCACTGGTGTGTTTTGCTGGCGTTGCCGTTAAGCCAATTTTAACGGCATCAAAATAATCTAGCACTCGGCGGTAACTGGAAAGATACTGACTAGTATCCCGCGTAGCGATTTCACCTTCGGTCATTTCCTGGTCGAGCGTATAACCTCGGTGGGCTTCATCAATAATGATACAATCAAACTGGTCTAACGGCGGCGGGGTATCGCTCATAAAGATGCGTTTCACCATGGCCTGTACAGTTGCTACCTGCACACGCGTTTCAGCCTCAGCAGCCATATCTCCCAGCTCTGCAACATTATAGATTTTAGATAAGGTATGATTTTGTTCTAATGGTGCCTCATTAAAGGCGTCGATAGCTTGCTGACCAAGTGCGGTGCGATCTACCAAAAACAGAATACGCTTAAAACGCTCAGCCTTTAAAAACCGGTACATCAAACCAATGATGGTGCGTGTTTTACCCGTACCCGTAGCCATGGCTAACAGCGCGGTGCGTACTTCTTTCGCTAGCGTATTTTCCACAGCAATAATGGCTTTTTGCTGATAATCACGCACTTTTAAATAACCGAATGGCTCCGTTTTTAGTTTTTTCTCAGCCTCTTCTTTACTGCGCTTGAGTATGTCGATTAAGCCTTCTGGCGTATGAAACTTAGGGAGTGCACGCTTAGTATTGGCAGGTTCGCGCACATCACGAAACCAGGTTCCAGACTGTTCAGCCAGCTGAGGAACATATGGGCGACCATTGCAGGAGTAGACAAACGGGATTTTATAATGGCTTTCTTGCTCATTGGGCCAGGCAATTGTTAAACCTGCTAGTTCCCATGCGCCCAGCATAGGGGGTAAAACACTAAAACCCTTGCTGTATCGTTCTGCTTGCGAAATTTTTCCTGCAACGTTGGTGTTTTCTTTCTTTGCTTCAACCACGGCCATTGGCGTTAAACCGGAAAACAGAACATAGTCCGCTCTGCCTTTTTCTCCATTATGCTCAGTAGGCCATTCAGCAATCGCGATATTCTTGCCTTTTTCTGGGCGGGCGCCGCCTTTATAAGTAAGGGTTTCACTGTCTGCTGTCCAACCAGCTTCTATCAATTGCTGATCAATTAAAATGCGGGTTAGCGCTTCATCCAACACTATGTGTTGCGTTGCCGCCTGTGTGTTTTTGTTTATCTGATTGCGTTGAGCAGTTTGTGTTTTCTCATCAGCCGCAGCTAGTTGAGCTTGAAGTGCTTTTATTTTTGTTTCGTAACCCTTACGTTGTGCTTGTAAGGCATCTTCATGTTCACACGCTTGTTTCGCCAAAGACCGAGATTCCTCGTCCATTGCCATTGCCAACGCTTCATATTCCGTTTTTTCTTTGGCTACGAGCTTATGGAGTTGATTGCTGGAATCCAAGTCAACATTGGCTTGTTCTAAATCACTTTTTAACTTTGCAATTTCAGACTGTAACTGACGTAACTGTTCGCTGGGGTCTGCAGGTGGAATAAAAGGGCCAGGTTTAAATTGAACCCCTGATTTTCCGAAAGACTGATGGAACCATATGGCTAGTTTACGTGCAACCACTAAACCATTCATGGCTTCTTTGTGCTGGGTTCTGAATGTATGGATTGCTTTGTTACCTTCCATTCTAAGAGTATGGAATAACTCTCTGACTACTGGCTCTAGCTGTAACTCACGGTTTATTTTGTAGATTAAATCAGCCTGGGAAGTCTTATCGTCAAACTCAATTCCAACCAATGCTGCAATGTGCTGTGCTAATGCTTCACCCAGTTGCCTGAGCTTCATTAACGTTGTATTAGGATCGCTTGAGAAAGCTCTTTCAGCAGACAAGGCTATTTCTACAAAAATCGAATCATGCTCTTGTAGAAACCCGAAGTTACTTTGCTGGATAGAGGACGCCATGTTTATGAAACTCCATTTCACCTTGATGCTGGTTCAATCAGAACTCAGTAGTACTTTTTATTCTTTGTGTATTGCAAAGAAGAGACTACCACAAATACTTAATTTCACTATACTTTAGTAGTGAGTATATAACCATAAAACTACAGAACCGGTACGTTGAATTACTTTTTTTGAATGCTTGGGTTAACCACTTAAAAATAAATATGAGTTCATACGGTTAAAGCCATTTAATTAGAACGTTACGCACATCAACCTACTTTTTAAATATGTTTATTAAACATGAATACATAGAGAATCATTGCTTTTCTCTGAACGATTCATGCAATGATGGAGGGTAAATTACACGCGAGGCCTATGACCTCCCACCCTCTTTTGTCTGCACTTCACTGGACATTCCGTTTCAACAAAATTCACCCGATGCCGCCGCCGGTCGTGCCGCCCGACCAACTGCGTTTGAAACGGTCGAGTCGCTACGCTCCGAAACTGACGGAAATTTCGACCGGCCTTCGGCTGATTGCATCATTTAAAACACAGTTGGTCTGCCGCTCGTTTCACTCCCTCCGACGGCGGCCTGCAGACCTCTCGTCTGTCACTGGGGTGACAATCTCTCTATCAGCGCTTGGGAGCGCTTCTTCTGCACAAAAGAATGTAGCATTGAGCTAGAGCGCTGAATGCGCGGCTAATGAACGTTACATCGCAATAAAAATTCATCTTATTTTCAGTTAGTTAAAGGAAAATCAAGAAAAAATCACAATTTTAAGCTTATCAGCCAAAAAAACTAACACATTAAGTGATGTACGCACTTTTTGAAAACTATCGAGGTTTTAAATATGTTAGGAACGTTAGTTCAACAGAAGCCACTATCAACCGGGATAGACAAATTACTCCTATCCCAAATCAATGAAGTTAACGATTTAACCCGAGATGCATTTTGGCATTACTTGTCTATTACGACATCTGACAAGTTAGCAATGACGCTTATCGTGACCAGCTATTTATGTGTGATTTCGTTAATTGTTGCAGGGAAGTCGTTTTTACGAGCGGACCAGACTCTCATCACCAGAGCACTCCGTTTTGTCTTTTCAGTACTATACTTTAAAGCACTTTTAGTTAGTGTGGGTATATTCCTCTTATTTAGTAAATATCTTTTTTCAAGCTATATCAATACTGGTCAACCATGGAGCATTTACAAAGAGTTTTGCATAACAATATTAAACAATGCTTCGCTGGGAATGTTCATCGGTTCAATTGGTGCCTTTGTTATCTATTTCTGCATTAAGCGTTATGTAGAGCCTTGGTTCTCATCTCTCATAGAAAGTGTGTCTAAAACCGTAAACGAATATTACGATTTTCCAGATTTCGACAACGTTATAAAACTTCTACCCAAACGACCAAAGAGTAAAAACTTTATTGCAAAGGTACTGAGGTCAACAAAAGGAAAGCCACTGATTTGTGTAGGCCTATCATCTGCTGATAAGCCTATTTTGATAGGTTTTAAGGTTGCGACTCATCCAAACTATCAGACGTTAGGCCTGACTGGCACGGGAAAGGGGCAATTTTTAGGGTTGTTTTATGTTCAGTTTATACAAAAAGGATGCGCATGCTTTGTATTTTGCCCTAAAGAAGATAAGCCATTAAAAAATGTACTTAAGTTTTCGGCCACGACTTCGGAAAAACCATTCTTTTATTTAAATATGAATGCTTCGCATCCGGTAGTTAACCCCTTGTTCAACATTACTGCCAGAGAATTGTTTGTTTTACTGAAAATGACATTCGAACTTCAATCAAGTTCCGAAGGGCTTGGATATTACAAGGATGTTGAGCGAGAACTGGCTCAAACATTGTCTGCCTATGCGGATAATGATGATAACCCATCACTTCCAGGCCTTCTTCATTTCGCGAATACACTACGAGATACGATATCGAAAGACGCTTTCGGCCTATTCATAAAACTAAAAGAAATTGCAGCTCTGCCCTGCGTCGCAACCCTCGACGGTGAATGTATAACAGAAGTTATTCAAAAAGGTGGGTGCGTAGTAATAGAGGGAAATACGGAAGACGAAAGTATTTTGTTAGTAATGAAGTTGTTGCTGCATAGAGTAGCGCAACTAACAACTAGCCGATCAGACTGCTCTCGTAAGGTGTGTATTGCGCTAGACGAAGTTAAATACACCATAACCACTTCTGTCATCAATTATATGGGGAACATCCGTAGCTACGGCGGTTGTTTTCATATTACCCAGCAAAGCTTGGCGGATTTCGAATCGGTCCAGCTCAGAATGCCACCAGATGCTGTGCGTGAATCGATGCTAGATAACCTTCCATTCAAAATTATATTTCGCTCGAATAACTACGAAACTGCTCTCAAGGTAAGCAACCTTTGCGGTACCGTTATGAAAAATGAGGAGGTTCGCCATACGGCGGTAAATGAAATTGCGTCGCAAACCAACTTTTTAGAACGCAGAATAAGTCGACAAGAAGTTCCCTACGTTCACCCAAATATTGTTCAAAATCTACCGCAATCATGCGCCATCGCTATCGGCATATTTGAAAGACCAACTTATATTTTTGTACCAATCTTACATTGTGAAAGCACATACCTCGAGGCCTATAAAGCGTCTCCCATTAACACTACCGATTGTTTAAATAATGAATATTTGGAGGATGAGCTGTTATGACATTGTCACCTCTTGATAAAGCATTATTGATGTTTCTTAGAGAAGATACTTGGGCTACGGTCGTTAATGTACAACTCGCTCTTAAACAAAAATCAATTCAGGCTACGCATCAGTATTTGAAACGAGCAGAAGCCAAAGGCCTCATCGCTTCGAGCAGTATTGCTGCAAGTTTTGGTCGCCCGCAAAAGTTAGTAGGCATAACAGAGCTCGGACATGCTTATGCTTGGGAACTCGATGAATGCCCGACTAATCGCCGTGTGTTCAACCCTAGTAAAATTTCGCCAGCTATGTTTGCTCACGAGAATGATCTGCAAATGCTGCGAATTAGTGCAATCCAAAACAACTGGCTAGATTGGCGGAATGCAAAACATTTGGGGCCAAGGCTTCAAGCCACAAAATACCCAGATGCAATTGCCTGCTCCCCTGCAAATATCACCTACTGCATTGAAGTTGAGCGTGAAATAAAGAGCAGCAAGCGATTACGAACAATATTTGCCTCACATTTGTCTATGCGTAAAAAAGGTCATTGGGAGAAGATTCTGTACCTTTGCCCATCTAGCGAAATAGCTAAAAGGTTAGCGCTAAAGGCATCGACGCTTTCATATTTAACTTGGGAGGGAAGACGCATCTCTCTGCGAAATGAGCACCTCATACACTTTATCTTTGCCGATTATGGCTATTTCAAATCAATTTATTAAGGACGGGCATATGGCTACTCTAATGAAAACAGTTTTCACACCGATCGAAGCGTTAACTGAATATTCCGCATTTGTATTTCAGAAAGCTGTTACGGGTGAAGAAGTCTCAGTAAATATTATCGCGGAACGAGCTTTAATTTCTGCTGTTGGTGCATCTTTTCACCAAGGCACTTTAGCTAAAGTGTGTAATGAAGTTCTCTTAACCCACTATTCAATCGTTGAGACAGATGAACCTCTCGTTTTAATCATTCAAAATTTTGGCAAAGGCCTCGTATTTTCAAGAATTTATTTAAGCTGGGATAAGGGATTATCATCGTTTGTATCTTGGCAAGCTTATAGGGGAACGCTTGGACGCCTCGGAGACTTACCGTTGAAAATAATCTCAATAAAGCCGGCCAGGTCTGATCATGCATCATTGGCCATGAAGTTACTGAATTCAGTAACTCCCAATAAATAATTAATTGGGAGTATTCAAATGAACTATCCAATTGATTTGATAACAACTAAGAAGCTAGCCGAGTTAACAGGGTATTCAGTTGGGGCACTCCGTAAAAAAATCCATGACGGGATCTTCAGACAAGGTGTACACTTTGTGAAGTCGCCTGACGGGAGGATCCACTGGAACATACAGGAGTATGAGAAATGGGTTCGACATGGCCAACGGGGATAGTTCCTCGAAATCAGTCGATTGAAGTTCGTTTGAACTACAACGACAAACGCCACTATGTGAGCCTGCCTTGGCGCCCCACTGCGGGAAACATTAAAAAGGCAGGAAAACTGCGACAACAAGCGCAGGAAGCAATAAAATGGGGAACCTTCACGTGGCAAGAGTTTTTCCCTGACTCGAAACATGCCAATGAAGAAACGGGTGCACAGACATTCAAAGATTACGGGCAGTTATATTTGAATACGTTAACGTGCACTGAAAACACTAAGGAAAAATATACTCAGGCATTAGAACGGTTTTATTATCCGAATTTGGCAGACAGGTTAGTTAAGTCAATTAAGCATTCTGAATTACTGGCCTTGCTTGGAAGCTTCGATTTTCAGCATAATAAAACTCGTAACAATGCGTTAATTCCACTAAGAGGTGTGTTCAAACTCGCTCTGCGAGATCGAGCTATTCAATTTAATCCTGTTGAGGGTATTGAGAATGGTAAACATCAGCAGCCAGAGGCAGACCCTTTGCTCATTGAAGAAATAGACACTTTTCTAAATTGGGTAGAACGGACACAGCATCCTTTATGGCATAACTACTTTGAGTATGCATTTTTTAGCGGCCTTAGACCGAGTGAGCAAATTGCATTGTGTTGGGATAGTGTAGACTTCAATCGTGGTTACTCGCGGATTGAACGAAGCAAAATCAAAAACAAAATTCGCAAACATACTAAAACTTACAAAGTAAGAGACGTAGAGTTTAATGCCCGCTCAAAAACAGCATTATTACGGCAGAAACAGTGGACGTTTTTACAAAATAGCGAAGTATTTGTTCACCCGGCTACAGGAGAGCCTTTTACTAATAACGCTTCGCCGAGATTGATGTGGAATAAAGGGTTAAAAGCCTGTGGTATTCGCCATCGTAATAGCTATCAAACAAGACACACGTTTTGTACTACAGCTTTGCAATCGGGAGCGAAGATACACTGGGTGAGTCAGCAATTAGGCCATGCGTCTGCAATGATGACTTTGAATCGTTATTCAAAGTGGATACAACAGGCTAATGCTGAAAATGAGTCCTCAAAACTGGATGCCTTTGTGGCGTCTCACTCGCACCAAAATATCAAAACGGTGCAAAATTGGGGTTTGGACATTTGAAAAATGGATTTTTGCAAGGATATCAGGAAGATAGTTGGTCGGTGTGAGAGGATTTGAACCTCCGACCCCTGACACCCCATGACAGTGCCATAAACACACCTCTACACACCAATAATCATAGGGTTAATTCAATTTAGAGACCCAAAAAGTGACCCTCAAGGTGACCCAGATTTTAGCTCAAAAATAAGACTAAAACTTTTTTTCTTGAGCCACCCGATCGAACAATTAATGAACAGCTAGAACATCCGATAGTACTGCTTGTATTGCTGAACCAAGTCTTGAGACAACGTGAAGTCACCACTAAGCGCACCTACTACCGCTTGCTGATACAACTGCTTAGTCTTCAGGTCTTGGTTCACTGCATAAGCTACCCATTCATGAAAGTGGTCAGAGTCTCTAATACCTAGTTCACTCTCTGCATAATCAGCAAAGTCGTTGTAAAGTTGCTCCGTTGCTTTGTGTATCTCTCGCTCTGCTCGTTCAGGCGATACACCGTAAGATTCGCTAAGGCCAACTAGCACTTCCTCAGATAAGTTTTCGCCAGCCAATACAGCAGTCAACGTATCAATGGTATTAGCTGAACCAATAACATCTTCAATCTGATTAGCTGTGCTTAATGCTTCAGTGTTTATGTACTCAAGTGTTCCTTGTGTATCTTCGGGTTCTTCAGATACCTCAAAGAAGTCTTCAGCATCATCGAGATAGTCGTCGTAGTTGCCAGCGTAGATTGACTTGCTGAGTATTCCAGCTTCAATCAAGTGGTCTACTTGTCCAGAGATACCGTTGACAGTAACCACAGTGTGAGGCTGGATGTCTTTTAGTTGGACTGGACGACCCTCAACTGTCCTAATGTCTGTTATCGCTAAGTCTTCTGTAGCTTGCTCTAGGTGTTCTTCTTGCTCTAACAGTTCGTTGAGTTGTTGCTGAGTGGTCTCACATAGCTCTCCTGTTGAATAGTCAGGAAAGTCTATTACTTCATTGTTAGTAGTATTCATGAGTTTGTACCTCCGATAAGTGTGTTAATGGATAAAGGAAACGACCTCCTGAGAGGCGATATAAGATCGAGTTAGATGTGAGTAATGGGATTGCCTAGGGATAGGCTTAAAGTCTTCTCAGAAGATCGTTTGGGTCGCTTTAGGAAGAGCCTGTAACAGATTCTGTGTAACTGCCATTAGTTAATGTGCTTTTCGAGTCGTTCCTCGAACTCGATAATAAAACGACTCATCGCCTGACGCCAGT
>NZ_JAKRFA010000055.1:0-21192 GCF_022348305.1 Alteromonas sp. MmMcT2-2 | reverse complement strand
GATAGTGATTTGAACAACCCTATCTTGGCTCATTTGAAGCCTTTATGGGAGGAGAGGGTCCATACCATTAATCCGCATAGATAATTGCCCACTCAGAAGCCGCTGCAAAAACGTACAGGTTAGCTCAATAGGCACAAGCGAATATGATCGAAGAACACAGCAGAGCAGTATCTTGATTAAAAAGGAAATTTACCTATGAATTTAAAAACCGTTATTGGCGCAATAACTCTAGCTTGTATAGGTGTTAGTTCTACTCCTGCTTTTGCACAACAAGCTGGCGCTCAACAGCCTCAGGGTTGGATGTGGGGTTTTGGCGTCGCAGCATCGCAAGATGTATATACCGACTTTGATAATCGCGTTGTTCCTATTCCTATTATCGGCTACACCGGTGAAAAGTTACGCGTTTACGGACCATTTATTGGCTATGAACTTTTTCGCGAAAGTGGCTTTACTCTTGACGCTCAGCTTGTCCCGATATTTGCAGGTTATGAAGAAGATGACAGTGCCGTATTTACAGGTATGGACGACAGAGATTTTAGCTACGCGGCCGGAGTTGGGCTTAACTACAACACGGGTAGCTGGGTTTATTCATTGTCAACCAATGCCGATATTCTTGGTAAGTTTGATGGCTACCAAGCGTCCGCCCGTATCGGGAAAAGGTTTAGAATAAATAACGTCATGATCGAGCCGTCTATAGGCGTAAACTACCAAGACAGCAATTACGTCGACTATTACTACGGCGTGCGCCCTGAAGAAGCCACAGCATTTCGAAGTGCATATAACGGCGATAGTGCGCTCAATACGGAAGTACGCGTTGCCATCTCGACCCGACAGTTTCTGGGCGGCATGACCCGTTTAGAAGTTGGCGCCACCTTCTTTGACGATAGCATCAGCGATAGCCCGCTGACAGACGATGATACCGCGCTTAACGCCATGCTGGTTTATACACGCTTTTTCTAGACTATTGCTAATAGCCTACTCTACAACCGCGTGGATAGATTAAATACAAGGTGCTAGCATCAAAAAGCCCTCATGTAAGAGGGCTTTTTAATATTGAGTTGATGCGTTTCGCTACGCGGGCTTTTTAAACGCTAGCGTTTCCCACAGTGGTACCGTAGACAAACTATGTTTATAGCTGCCAGATGTCTCTTTGGTGCTGTAAGACAAATAAATCAGCGTTTTTGAGTCGGCATCGTAAATTCTTCGAAGCTTCATGTTTTTGAAAAACACGCTCTTAGATTTTTTAAAAATTACTTCACCTGAATCTGACTTATCAATGGCGTTTAACATCTCAGCCGTAATAGGGCCGGTTTGTCTGCACGCGATTGAACTGTCTGATGGGTCCGACAAATCAAGGTTCGCTTCAATACTTGAAATATGGCAGGTTACACCTGTCACGATGGGGTCTTGAAGCGCATCAATTTTAATGTCTTTTGTGGTAAAAAGACCAAGAGACACATCGCCCACTTCGCTGTCGCTACAGCCTGCCAACGTAAACACCGACGCGGCGAGTAAACCCAACACAGTGCTTTTCGCAAAAGAGCCGCTCTTAAATCTGCCTTTCATAGAAGTAAGATTCATAGAAGTACGAGCCTCGTATGAACTTAACCAACGTCCATTTGTTTTCATATCATTCCCACCTCTACTCTATTGATGATCTTTATTTGTTTACTCGAAATACCGAGCCTGTGATCATTTTAGCCTAACAGGTTTAACTGTGTCTTATCCATAAGGTCGTGCTGCTTAATAAGTTGCTTTGCCTTTTCAATGTCTGGCGCAAAATAACGGTCTTTGTCGTAAAACGGCACTTGGTCTCTTAGTAGCTGCATCAACACTTGGAGCTTTTCGCTGGTTTTAAACGGCTTCCTGAAATCTAACCCTTGGCAGGCCGCTAACCACTCAATGGCCAATATACCTGCCACGTTATCGAAAATATCTCGTAAACGCCTCGCGGCGAAGGTAGCCATAGACACGTGGTCTTCTTGGTTCGCAGACGTAGGCAACGAATCGATAGATGCGGGGTGCGCCAGGGTTTTGTTTTCACTAGCAAGCGCCGCACAGGTAACCTGCGCAATCATGAAGCCCGAGTTTACCCCACCATTTTCAACTAGAAACGGTGGCAAACCACTTAAATGCGTATCAATCATTAACGACATTCTGCGCTCCGACAGTGCGCCAATTTCAGATAGTGCAATAGCCAGCATATCTGCCGCCATCGCCACGGTTTCCGCATGAAAGTTTCCGCCAGATAGAATATCGCCAGTTGACGTATCATCGTCATCATTATTTTCAACAAAAACCAACGGGTTGTCGCTTACCCCATTAGCTTCCACCACCAAAATCTCTTGGGCATAGCGCATTTGCTGTAAACACGCTCCCATCACCTGTGGCTGGCAACGCAGAGAGTACGGGTCTTGTACTTTTTCACATCGTTGATGTGAATGACCAATCTCTGAGGTGTCTAGCAATGTTCTAAACGCAGTGGCCACATCGCTCTGGCTTTTGTGGCCACGCACTTCGTGGATCCGCGCGTCGAACGGCACGCGGGAACCTAACGCGGCCTCAACAGTAAGCGCACCAATACCAATAGCACTATGAAGCGCATTTTCAGTATAAAACAACCCCTGAAGTGCAAACGCTGTCGAGGCTTGCGTGCCGTTTAACAGTGCTAAGCCTTCTTTGGGTGCCAGCGCAATTGGCTGCATACCCGCAATTTCAAGGGCTTGGGCTGCACTAATTCTCTCTCCTTTATAAAACGCTTCCCCTTCCCCTAACAGCACCACACTCATGTGTGCTAAAGGCGCTAAGTCGCCGCTGGCGCCTACCGAGCCTTTTTCAGGAATGGCGGGATAAACCTGTGCATTAAACAAGGTAATGAGCGCTTCTATTACGCTGAGGCGAATGCCAGAGTAGCCACGGGCCAAGGAGTTAATTTTTAACAGCATGAGCAGGCGCACAGTATCTTCTTGCATAAAGTCGCCCGTACCGGCCGCGTGCGATAACACAATACTGCGCTGTAATAGCTCTAACTCATCAACATTAATACGGGTATTAGCCAACAAACCAAAGCCAGTATTGATACCATAGACCGTACGGTTCTCTTTAATAACGTTAAGCACCACACGCTCAGCGGCATTTATAGCGGGTATAGCACTTTCATCTAACGATAAATGAACGTGGCTTCGATGTACTTCCCGTAACTGATCTAACGTCAATGTACCTGGCACAAGATTAAGTTGCTTAACACCACCGTTTTCAGTAAAAAAAGACGAATGCGACATGACTATTTCTCCCCGCCAAAGCTTTTGTTCGAGCTTGAATGAGTGCCTGTTCTATCGGGGATTTGGTTATTAGCCACGCTATTGACCATGGGAAGATCCAAGCTGTGCTTGGCAGCACAGTCTTTTGCAATGTCGTAGCCTGCATCTGCATGACGCATTACGCCCGTGGCAGGGTCGTTATGAAGAACCCGAGCAATACGCTCAGCCGCTTCGTCCGTACCGTCACAAACAATCACTACACCCGAGTGTTGGCTAAAACCCATTCCTACACCGCCACCATGATGAAGGCTTACCCAGGTTGCACCACCCGCTGTATTTAATAGGGCGTTCAGCAGCGGCCAGTCCGAAACGGCATCTGAACCATCGAGCATGGCCTCTGATTCTCTATTGGGTGAAGCTACCGAACCAGAGTCGAGATGATCCCGCCCAATCACAACTGGCGCGCTTAGCTCGCCACTGCGAACCATTTCATTAAAGGCAAGCCCCAGCTTTTGTCTTTCACCCAGCCCCACCCAGCAAATACGCGCGGGCAGGCCTTGGAATTGAATGCGTTCTTTGGCCATATCTAGCCAGTTATGTAGATGGGGGTTGTCGGGTATAAGCTCTTTAACTTTCGCGTCCGTTTTATAGATATCTTCCGGATCGCCCGACAGCGCAGCCCATCTAAAAGGCCCTATGCCCTGACAAAAAAGCGGTCGTATATAGGCAGGAACGAAACCTGGGAAATCGAACGCATGCTCAATACCCTCTTCTAGCGCCATTTGTCTAATGTTGTTGCCATAATCAAGAGTAGCAGCGCCAGCTTGTTGGAAACCAAGCATTGCTTTAACTTGCAGCGCCATCGACTGTTTAGCACTTTTCACAACACCCGCTTCGTCTTTTTTACGCTGCGCCTCAGCCTGATCTAGTGTCCACCCCACTGGTAGATAGCCATTCAGCGGATCGTGCGCACTGGTTTGATCGGTTACAACGTCGGGAATAATCCCGTTCGCTAGCATATCGGGAAAGACTTCAGCAGCATTGCCTAATAGGCCAATTGATACAGGCTTCCCAGCTTCTTTGGCTTCTTCTAGGAGTTGCATGGCTTCTTCTAACGAATGCGCTTTTTTGTCCAAATAGCCCGTGCGAATTCTGAAATCTATGCGAGTTTCATCCACCTCCACAGCTACCATTGAAAAGCCAGCCATGGTTGCAGCTAAAGGCTGCGCTCCGCCCATACCGCCCAAGCCACCAGTCAAAATCCAGCGTCCTTCAGCGCTTCCTTCAAAATGCGTTTTGGCCACGCTCACAAACGTTTCATAAGTCCCCTGGACAATGCCTTGCGAGCCTATGTATATCCATGACCCTGCGGTCATTTGCCCGTACATCATCAAACCTTCTTTATCCAGAGCGTTAAAGTGCTCCCAATTTGCCCAATGCGGTACAAGGTTAGAGTTAGCAATTAACACACGAGGTGCATTTTCGTGAGTGGGAAATACCCCAACAGGTTTGCCTGATTGAACCAGCAACGTCTCATCAGTATTTAAACGCTTGAGTACTTCTACAATTTTGTCGTAAGACGCCCAGTCACGGGCCGCACGCCCAATACCGCCGTAAACCACCAGGTTTTGCGGATGCTCCGCAACGTCTGGATCCAGGTTATTCATTAACATGCGAAGCGGCGCTTCAGTTTGCCAGCTCTTCGCATTTAGCGTACTGCCTCTTGGGGCACGTATTTCTCTTGTAGGGTCGAGGCGTTTCATAAACTTCTCCTAGGCATATTCTTACGTTTGCCGATTTGTTTTTTATTAGGAAGTGTCATCTTTTTAGAAAATAGTGAATTGCTAGCGCCTTTGGCGCGATGACACTTAGAACTCCAAGTGTCCTCCCAAGCGGTATCGACTGCCTGGGTGATACAGCACCGCGTGGCTAACCACTGCGCTTGAACTCGCTTTTGGACTATTATTCACGGATGTATCTGACGTAGCCTTTAAGCCATTCCCTAACTGGGCATTCGCCGTTGACGACTCGCCAATATTGCTCTCATCACTCGTTATTGCGCTGGGCACTCGAGAGAAGGTTCGTCGAGTAATCTTCAGGCACGGCTCTTTAGGCTTAATCAATAGTGCTTGTGCAATATCTTTTTCAACAATCACAGCTTCTACGCTATGGTCGGCTTGTGAAAGGGGCGCGACCTGATTCAAATAAAAGTTTGCAGTTTGAGCTTTAAAATCTTTATCTAAATAGTCGTT
Source organism: Alteromonas sp. MmMcT2-2 (assembly GCF_022348305.1). Taxonomy (NCBI): domain Bacteria; kingdom Pseudomonadati; phylum Pseudomonadota; class Gammaproteobacteria; order Alteromonadales; family Alteromonadaceae; genus Alteromonas; species Alteromonas sp. MmMcT2-2. The sequence goes on along the minus strand of NZ_JAKRFA010000055.1, from coordinate 15,680 downwards.
AATCCACGCTGGGTTAACCCACCTGTCTTCATACTGCACGGGTAGATTGTTCTCGCAGTGTACGATAATGCTATGAAATACTGGCTCTCCCACATCGATACCCAGTCGTTGAGCAATAACATCACTGGCTGGCGAGGTTTCCAACACCAATATCTCGTTAGTGTATCTATGCCCCCGCTGCTCTATTTCATCGCGAATGCTTTTGATCTCAAGCATTGAGCTCATAGGGCGACTATCTGACACAAACGTGCCTATCCCCTGGCTGCGCATTAAAATGCCCTCGTCCACCATTTCACTTAACGCTCTTCGCGCAGTCATTCGGCTTACACCGTGCTGCTGGGCAAGTTGGTTTTCTGAAGGCACTTGGCTACCCGGCTTCATCTCACCACTTTCGATGGCATCCAAAATTGCTGTCTTAATTACTCTGTACCGAGGTTGCATATCGTGGCCATTCACAACTAAATTGTTAATAATATGCTAACAGCATACTTGTATATACAAGTATGCACAAGTACACTGAACTCGAAAATTTACACTGCGTTTCAGTAAAGATTCTGGAAAAGCCAGACAAAGAACTAGACGACCAATCAAACGAAAAACCAGACAAGAGGTGGCTTAGAGTGGAGCACGTTATGGGTTATCAGTACGACACGCTTATTTACAATGTTCGCATTGCGTCTATGCAAGACAACGAGTTGTCCTATGGCGAATTACCGCCACACGCCATTGCCATAAAAGACGGCAAAATTGCTGCGTTACTTCCTTGCGATGACTCACTAGACGACGTGTTTGAGCAGGCCAAAAGCGCAATAGATGCCACTACCCTAATTCCCCAAAATGAAGGTTCAACGCCCAAACACCCGTGGCTATTGCCTGGCTTCATCGATTGTCATACGCATCTAGTGTATGGCGGCAATCGCGCCGAAGAATTCGAAATGCGATTGCAAGGCGCAAGTTATGTAGACATTGCGCAGCGCGGCGGTGGTATTAAAGGAACGGTTGAAAAAACTCGACGCTCTGACGAAAACACCCTGCTTCACACTGCGATAAAACGCGCAAAGCGATTGTGCGAAGAAGGTGTTACCACCATTGAAGTCAAATCAGGTTACGGGCTGGATTTAGACACTGAAGTGCGCATGTTACGCGTGGCTAAATCCCTTGAGCAGCATCTTCCTGTGAGTATTAAAACTACCTATTTAGGCGCTCACGCCCTGCCCAATGAATTTGCTGACGACTCAGAAGGATATATCGATTTCATTTGCAACGAGGCACTTCCTCACATTGCTTCGCAAAACTTAGCTGACGCCGTTGATGTATTTTGTGAAACTATTGGTTTTTCAACTTCACAAACAGAACGAGTGTTTAGCTGCGCACAGCAGCACGGCTTACCCATTAAAGCTCATGTAGAGCAGCTTAGCGACAGTAAAGGTGCTGTTTTAGCGGCTAAATACGGCGCACTATCGGTAGACCACATCGAATATTTAGCTGACAGCGATATTCCCTTACTTGCCCAAAGTGGCACCGTTGCCGTGCTTTTACCAGGCGCTTTTTATTACTTGAGTGAAGTTCAAAAGCCGCCGGTAGACGCCCTAAGGGCGCACAATGTGCCCATGGCCTTAGCCACTGACTTTAATCCAGGTAGTTCGCCGTTAGCCTCAATCCTTACCGCGATAAATATGGGGTGTGTGCTGTTTCAACTTACGCCAGAAGAAGCGCTACGCGGCGCCACTGCACACGCGGCTAGCGCACTTGGGCTGCACGACCGAGGTGTTATTGAAGCAGGTAAGCTTGCTGACTTAACACTGTGGGATATCGAAACGCCGGCAGAGCTCGCCTATTGTATTAATGGCCACCGCCCCATTGCGGTGTTTAAGGAAGGTAAACATGTTTAAGTGGCAAGGCAGAATAGACAGTGAAGATGGCATTGAGGGCCTACGTTGGCATCAAAAAGTTAACGAACTTGAAGTGGGCGAAGATAATTCATTAGCCAACTCCGTTACCCTTGTTGGTTTTGAGAGTGATTTGGGTGTGGCATTTAACAAAGGCCGTGTAGGTGCCTCTGCTGGTCCAAATGCGATTCGCCAGGCACTGTCAAACTTACCCTGGCACTGGCCAAGCACAGCATTGGTTGATTTAGGGAATGTTACCGCTAAAAAGAACTTAGCCCAGGCACAAACCCAATATGCCGACGCCATTTGTTATGCGCTCAAGCAAAATAATGGATTGGTCATTGGGCTGGGAGGGGGACATGAAATTGCATGGGGTAGCTATCAAGGGGTTTTCAATGCTAAGTCGAAAACGTCCCGCATTGGTATTATTAATTTCGACGCCCATTTTGATTTAAGAAAGCCTTCACCAAACACCAGTTCAGGTACGCCGTTCAGGCAAGTGTATGATCACTGCCAGCTACACGATACACCGTTTCATTACGCTTGTTTGGGCGTATCGAAAGCAGCCAATACACCAGCGCTGTTTAACTTTGCCAATACGTCCAACACGCGCTATCTAACCGATGTGGCGTTAAATGATGAATCACTGTGTATGCAGCGAATAGATGAGCTACTATCTCCGATGCTAAAAGACATCGATGAGCTTTACGTCACTGTATGTTTAGATGCATTTCCAGCAGCACAAGCACCTGGCGTTAGCGCGCCCAGTGCATTGGGAATTTCTCCCACACTTGTTATCAACACGCTGCACTTTTTAGCACAACACCAAAGTACTTATGGGTATCAATGGAAACTGTGTGACGTTGCGGAAATGAACCCCAATTATGATATTGATAGCCGCACAGCAAAGCTGGCTGCACGGCTAATTTTTGAAGCAGTAGATGCAATAAGCTCGCACACTTAACGAGTTAACGCTTTAACGTTTGACTCTTTTATGTTTACTGGCCGCCTGCCCTTTCACACGCAGCGGCGGTAAACAAGACATCGGTGGAGCTATTTAATGCTGTTTCAGCAGAGTCTTGCAGTACGCCAACAATAAAGCCCACCGCAACCACCTGCATAGCCACTTCATTGGGTATATTAAACAGGCTACAGGCAAGCGGAATAAGCAGTAGCGAACCACCTGCAACACCTGAACTTCCACATGCTGATACCGCAGCGATAACGCTTAACAATACAGCAGTAGGGAAATCTACAGCAATTCCCAAGGTATTAACCGCAGCTAGTGTCAACACGGTTATTGTGATTGCAGCCCCAGCCATATTAATCGTGGCGCCTAACGGAATAGATACCGAATAGGTGTCTTCATCAAGCTTTAAGCGTTTACACAGCGCCATATTTACCGGAATATTCGCCGCCGAACTACGGGTGAAAAATGCCGTAATACCGCTTTCTTTCAGGCATTTGAACACCAAAGGATAGGGATTCTTTTTGGTTGCCAGAAATACTAACAAGGGGTTGGTCACTAGTGCGATAAATAGCATCGCGCCAATCAGTACCGTTAATAAATGAGAGTAGCCAAGCAAGGCTTCAAAGCCCGTTGTAGCAATGGTATTAGCTACCAAGCCGAAAATACCGAAGGGCGCGAGTTTAATAACAAAACCCACCACGGTTGTTACGCTATCTGCCATATTTTGTAGTAGCGCTTTTGTTGCCTCGCTAGCATGACGTAGACCTAAACCTAGACCTACAGCCCACGTGAGAATACCAATGTAATTTCCATTTACTAATGCGTTTACAGGATTATCTACCATGTTATAAAGCAAAGTAGTAAGGACTTCCGATACACCTTTCGGCGCAGCTTGGCTAACTTCTGAAGTCACTAAGCTTAAGCTTGTAGGAAAAGCAAAGCTTGCCAACACGGCGGTGAGCGCGGCCAGTAGTGTGCCCAACAAATAAAGCACAAGCACGGGTTTGATAAAGGTTTACTCGTTTTGCTTATGGTTGGCAATGGATGCCATGACCAAAACAAAAACCAATAAAGGAGCAATTGCTTTTAGGGCTTTTACAAATAAGTTACCCAATAGCCCTGCTGATTGAGCAGCTGAAGGTGAAAAACTCGCTATCGCAATACCACATACGATACCAATGATAATTTGCAGTACCAAACTGCCATTCATGTAGCGCTGAAACAGGCTCGGGCGTGACGTTGAATCCATAAATGCTGGTCCATTATTATTTTGACGACGCACCATAATGGAAAACCCCAGACAAATGAACCAGTTTGGTCTTAGTTACTCGCAAATAACCGTATGCTTGCCGTTTATAAGGGTTTACATGCCTTCAAGTATCTTTTGCGTATAAGACGTCCACTGGTAAAGAGGAAGTTCTCCATCAATATAATAGTCTGGCTGAATGCCTACCCCATCAATGGCCATATGCGGAATGCGTAAACTTTTAGTCAGGCTGTAGTACAAAGTAAAAGTACCGCTCGGCGAATCAGTTTGATACATGTTAGAAATATCGAGTACACCTGCGGTGGTTTGCCCAAACAACTTTACTTTTTTGCTTTGTTTAGCCGCCAGTAAGAACTGCTCAGCGGTGCTGCCATTACTTGAATCAACAAGTACGCCAATACTCTTCGGCAAGGGTTCAATTTTATCGAATGTCTCCACCGTTACGTCTTCTTCAATATTGATGTAGCTGCCGATATGTTGCTGAAGAATGTCGTACCCGTCTTTGGCCCACTGCTTTTCTTCTTCACTAAAATGAGGGTTTTGCAAAAAGCCAAGCATTCTAGAGTTGTTAAGCTCGGTAGATAAGTATTCCATGCCTACAGTGCGAATAGGGTTGGTGTATAAAATAGGGAGCAAAGACGCATAGCTTACGTCACTACCACCACCGTTTCCTCGGATGTCGATAATGAGGTTTTCAGTTTTTAAAATCGTATCCAGGTGCTTAGCGATAACTGCGTCGATGTCTTTTTTGAAGGCATGATCGAAAGCCGGTATGCGAACTAACACAGTGTTCTCTGAAACTTTTTCGAATAGCGGAGCCTTTGTACTTAGTAGGCGAACATAGCGTGTTATTTCAGGCGACGATTCTTGTCGCGGTTCCTCTCGCGACATAACGATAAAGCTATTGCCCAACACCACTTCATTGTTACCCAAGAGTGTCATGGTATCGATTTGTCGGGCGGAGTGATCGCCCATAAAAAACGTCACTTTTGCAGTATTGTTGTCCGCAGGGTCGTTAACGATGAACTTTACTTGTCCCGCCTTCCATGAAGGGTTGGTACTTTCAACGATATAAGCTTTATGGACATTACCTTCTTTTTTTAACGCAACCGTATAGCTTGAGAATTGCCAAATTCCCTCAAGAGTTTCGTCACGTTGGCTTTTCAAATGTTGTTTAAATGCCGATAAGTCGAAATCATGCACTACCGATTCGCGTACAGCTTCATCTGAGCCATTCGTATTTAGCGCAAGACCAACATGCCCCTTGCGAAAAAATGTAAGCCAGTCGCTAAGCACTGTGTGGCATTGCGCTTCGCTTTTCGCTCTTTGTACTCGCGCCAAAATCGCACTATTGTGGGCGGAATAAAGGTCCAGCCCTTTATTCTCTACGGTATATTGAAAACCGGCATCGTTGTTTTCAAACGTGCTTTTTAGCCATGCAAACTCACTTTCACACTGAAAGGTACTACCAAACGAACAGAAAGAGGCCAAAAGAGGGAATATCGCAAATCGTTTCACTAAATATGATGTCCATATCTACTTTTAATAACGATAAAGTACCATAAAACCATGATCTTGCGAGCATTTACCGCGCATATACTTGTAAGTAAACGTTTTAGCTACTAATTCCTAAGCGGTGAGTTCACCCTACCGCATAAGGTTTTTCAAGTGCGCTTAAGCCCACACCGTTGCGTTTAATCACTTTAAGCTGAGTAGGAATACGCTCCTTCATGGCTTCTATATGGCTTATCACTCCAATCATTTTTCCGCTGGCATTTAAGTTATCTAGGGCATCAAGGGCCACATCCAAAGTTTCAGCATCCAGGGTGCCAAAGCCTTCATCCAAAAACAGCGAGTCGATACTGGTCTTGTGACTGACCAAGTCAGATAAAGCCAATGCCAGTGCAAGGCTCACTAAGAAACTTTCTCCGCCAGACAAGGTTTTAGTATCTCGCACTACGTCACCTTGCCAGGTGTCTAGTACACTTAAACCCAACCCTTCATTTTCTTTTCGAATTAGCTGATAGCGACCGTGTAATTTATCAAGCTGCTGATTAGCAAGCTGCACTAAGTTGTCCAGAGTAAGCCCTTGAGCAAAACGTCTGAATTTGTCGCCGCTGGCCGAACCAATTAACGAGTGCAGGTAAGTAATATCGTCGTAATAGGCCTCAAACGCGGCCATCTCATCCACAAGCTGCTGCTGCCTTTCGCGGGCTTGATTGTTAGCGCTTAGCTGCTGTTCAATTTGCCCTAAAGAAGATAACAGCGTGTCACGCTGCTGAGCTTGCTGAGTAATTTTCGAATCGAGCCACTGTGCACCGTGCTCTTCTAACTCGCTCTGCCACTGTGCTGCGTTAGCATGGGCTTTTAGCGATTGTTCGGTAGCTATCGCGTTTTCTAGTTTTAAGTCCGCTTGTTGTTTTTGCTGAGTTAATCGCTTTTGCAGTTCAAGCAAGGTGTTGCGGGTATCTTCGTCTAAAAGGGCATTGCTAAACGCGTGCTCATCGGCAAATAGGCTGCTCGCCAACTGACGGTTAAAGTGCTCTGTTGCCTCTGTTAGTACCAGTTCTTTCTCGTTTAGTTGTTCATTAAGCTGGGCAATTTCTGCTTCTAAACGAGACAAAGTAGTGTCCGTTTGTTGTAGACGAGATTTGCATTCATTTACGTTTCGCTCAGCCTTTTCTTGGACGGCGTTTGCCTTATTTCTGGTTTCAGCAATATCCCCTTCTGGGAATACGGTTGAGCGCGAGTCTCGCAGCGCCTTTAAACTATTATCTAGCTGCACAAGCTCTTCAGATACGCCCTTAAGCTGATTTTCAGCGCTTTCGATATCACGATTGACCACAAGCAAGGTGCTACTTACCCCTTGCAACTCATCTTTAAGTTTGGCGTGTAGCTGATGATTGTGTTTATAAGTTTTAAGCGCTTCGGCTTTTTCATTTAACCACGTGGTAATTCCATCAATAGACAGGTTGTGAATGTCAGCACCGTGCGCCGTCATAGTCTCGCTTAGCGCTAAAATACTATTATTAATCCCTTGGGTTTTGTTCTCCAGCTCTACATTGCGTTCGGTGAATTGTTTTTCCAAGGTTTCGCGCTGCTGCAGAGAAACTGCAAGTTCTGACTGTTTGGCTTGTAGCAACTGTTGCGAATCATTTTTAGCCTGCAATGCAGTATTCAAAGCTTGCTCGCACTCTTCTAAACGGGTTAATTGGGCACTAATATCATCGAGACGAGTTTTAAACTCCTGGGTAAATTGAGCGACGCTTTGCGAAGTATTAATGTCGACCTTTTCAAAGCTCGGTATATCAGCGCTAAGTACGCTTGAAATCTGCTGCCACTTTTCTAGCAGCGCATCTCGTTGCCCGCTTGCCTGTTCTAGCTGCTTATTAACCTGAGCAAGAGTGAATTCAGTTTGTGTAACACTTTCTTTTGCCCGCGCCCCTTGCAGCTCAATATCATCTAACTGCTGCTTTAAGCTATCTCGCTTTTGGATAGTTTCAGGTACATCAATAACCACGCTAGACGTGGTGTGCTCGTTTGCCCCACAAACAGGGCATGGCTCGCCACTTTTTAACTGTGCGCGCAGGTGCGCCACTTCAGCATCCAAGGCGATAAGCGCCTCTATGACTTTTAAATTACTACGAGTTTGCTTGTAAGCATCAACCAAGGCTTGGCGGTCAGATTGCTGCTGTGCTAGTTGCTTCGCTAAGTCCTCTTTTTGCGCACCCAGCGATACTTTCTCTTGTTCTAGTGCCAAATATTGCTGTTGAATATGCCCTATCTGTAATACGTTATCCCAATGATGAAGCTTGGTATCACGCTCTTGCTGAAGACTTGCTTTACTGGTTGCATTAGCACTATTAGTATCACTTGGTTTGTCAGATAGCGCGGCCTGAAGTGCCTTTTCGCACTTGGCTACTTGCGCGTTTTTGTCATCGAAGGTCTGCGTTAACGCGCTTAACGACTCATTTGTTTTTGCGATAGCGTCATCTAGGGATGAAAGCGCCTGACGATGATTATTTACGCTTTGTGTCAGTGTTTCTAACTGCTTTTTATCATGTTCAATATGGCGCGCCGTTTCACTCCAGCCACTTATAAATTCCGCTATACCGCTAAGTGATTGATGTTCACGTAAGTAGGTTTCCAGTTCACCAAGCTTGGTCTTGTTATCTGCCGAAGCGTTTTCGATTTCTGTGCGCTTTAGCGTTAACGCGTTTATTGACTGCCTTAAACGTGCCGCGTTTTCGTTTGCTTTTTGCTGTTCAGTAGTGAGCTGCGCTATTTGGTTATCTAGCGGAACTACCTGCTCATTTATGCGCTTTTCAAGCTCACTGCTTTGTTGCTTTGTAAGCGCTAGCGCTTGTTCAGCGTTGGTTACTTCCAAACTGAGCTGTGCCTTTTGCGTTTTTAAGTCTGGCAACTGGGCAGCTTTCTCTTCAAGCCTTTCTTTATAACGGGTTACGTCTTGCTGAAGCCCGTTTCTTTGCAAAAATGGCAGGCGAAGCTTTTCAGCTGGCTCACTTTGGGTTAGAAGGTCAAGCTCTTGTTTTGCCTCATCAATGGCGTTATCCGCGGTCTGCTGCGCTGCGCTGGCTTCTTTAATGGAGAGCTCATTGGCGTTAAACGCTTGTTGCCACTGCTGTTGCTTTTGCAGTTCAGCAAGTGTTTGGTTAAACGCTGAAACTTGGCTCTTGGTTTGTGCTTGCCCTTCTTCAAGCTGGGCGATTTGCTCGTCGCTAAGCAAGGTTACGCCTTCCAGCTTTATCGCGAATTCTTTTTTCTTTTGTTTAGCGTCACTAAATTGCTGATGTACTGCCTGTGATATCTGCCCGTAAATTTCAGTGCCAGTTAACTCTTCAAGCAGCTCGGCTCGGTCGGCCTCGTTAGCATTTAAAAACGCAGCAAAATCCCCTTGCGACAACATCATAGACTTGGTGAAACGGGCAAAATTAAGGCCAGTCAGCTTTTCAATCTCTTCGCTTTTCGGCCTAACTTGGGTAGCCAATACCTTACCGCTTTCAACTTCGGCCAGCTCAACATCAGCACTTTGCAGGTTACCGTCAACTTTCCCTCTGGCCCGACGCATACTCCAAAACGCACGGTATGCTTTCCCCTTAATATCAAACTCAACCTCCGCCAAACACTCCGCCGTGCCGCGGGTCATGATGTCGTTGTTAGACGTTGAAATTGGCCCCAAGCGAGGGGTTTGGTGATAAAGCGCTAAACAAATAGCATCAAGTAGGGTGGTTTTACCTGCCCCTGTTGGGCCAGTTATGGCAAATAGGCCATTGTCGATAAACGGCGACTGAGTGAAATCTATCTTCCACTCCCCTTTTAGGGCGTTTAGATTTTTAAGGCGTAAGGTCAGTATTCTCATTGTATTACACGCCTTTATTTTCTGTTGTGTTTGCCAATGAGGTCTCTACTGGTGCTTCAGCATCTTCATCATTGGTGTGCACTTGCTCTACTGCTTCATTGAACAGCTGCCTTATCCGGTTTATGCGTGAAGCGCTTTTTTCTGAACCGGCTTGTTCCATTGCTCGGGTGCTTTGGTCGTCATCTAGCAGGGTTGCTTGTGCCGACTCAGTTGGTGCCGACTCACTTGTTGGATTATCTTCTATGCTCTCCAGTGCCAAACGCGCTTCAAATACATCGTTTACCGATAGTTCGCTAAGCTGGACGTTTTGCTTTTCTGTTAGGCTATTTACTGTGCGCTTACGCTTGCGTTTCAACTGTAAAATTTCAGCGTTTTTCCCTTCTAACAAGCCCTGAATACGCTGCTGTAGATCAGTCAGATAGTCTTCTGTTTCAACTTCAATGCATAACCACACGGGGTCTTTAGGTCTAATGGCGTTATCCATTGCGCTAACGGCTTTATTCATTTCGCTAAGGGCTTTATCTACTTCATCCAATTCGCTAACGGCATCATCTGTGTGAGAAGCTAACGCGATGGCCTCGCTTTTATTAATGGCCGCCTCAATCGCTTGTAAATCGCCTTTTATAACTTCCATGGCCTGAAAGCGCGGCACCGGAAGCGTTGAGATAGTTGGTGTTGTGCTTTCAGATTCAAACGTTACCAACACCACTTGCTTTTGCGTGTTTAGTTCATCAAAACTTAGCGGTATGGGTGAGCCTGAATAGCGAATGTGTTCTGTTTTAGCGACTTTCTGTGGCCTGTGAATATGCCCAAGTGCAATGTAATCGGCAGGCGGAAACCCTTTGGCGTCAAAGCCTTCAAGGGTACCAATGTAAATATCACGTACACTTTCTGACTGACTCACGCCTAAAGCGGTTAAGTGCCCTGTAGCAATAATAGGAATGGCAGCGCTGTTTTCACTGCCGTCTTTTATTCGCTTTTCTTCCATTGAAGCGCGCAGTGACAAGGCTTCATTATAAAGCGTCCTATAATGCTGCTTTATCACATCGCCAAGCGCTTGACGCTTGTCAGTGCCGCTTTGCCCTGCCTCACTAACAAGCACATCGCGTGGGCGAATAAAGGGTACGGCACACAGTACGGCACTGGGCTGCCCCTTGCGATCGTTAAGCGTAATGACTTGTTCACTCAATTCGCCGTATGTACTGGCAATTACGTGGCTATTTAAGTATTTAAGTAGCGCCTTACTTTCGTTTAATACCGACACTGAATCGTGATTTCCCCCCAGCACCACCAATGTACACTGCATCCCCTGAAGTTCACCGATAAACGCATGGTAGAGCTCTCTGGCGTAGCTAGGCGGCGTGCCCGTGTCAAACACATCACCCGCGACAATAATCGCATCTATTTGATGCACTTCTACTTGTTGAAGAAGCCATTTAAGGAAAGCGGCGTGTTCGTTTTTGCGACTTTTCGTAAAAAAACTCTGACCTAGGTGCCAGTCAGATGTATGCAATATTTTCATGTAGAAGTGAACCAGGCTTGTTGCATTGGAGATAGAGAAACGCATTCGGCGCAATGGCGCTGCTGCTATGGAGTGTCGAGGTTGGTCAACGCACCGTACAGCAACTATAGAGATTTTGTGGTTTTATGACAATGGATTGATAGCGTAATTGTTCGTTTGAAATAGTTATTTCTGCGTACTGCTCATCGAGAAAACTGATGTCATAAAGCGCGCATTGTGGAATATGCTAACTTGCTCTAAATAAGGGCGACGTAAGCGCACATTAAACAGGCTGATAAATATTATCCCAGTAATCATCGAGTGTTTTCACAGCATCGTTAAGCGGCCGCGCTACAAAAATATCGCCGTATTGTTCGACTAGTTCCATGTCCACCAGCTTATTAATAGCGTCAGTAACGTCGAAATCGAGCGCACAATCAAGCTCTTCTGAAAAGTAACTTTCTATTACACTATCGAGCGTTGCTAATGTCATTCCACCAGCGGCAATCTCGCGCTCTGCACGCACCGCGCAGAATGCAGCACCACCTTCTACAGACACTTCACTACATTTCAGCAAAAATGTATAAGCCAACAAAGCTTCTTTGCAGTCCTCTTCCTCTGCTGCATCAATTAACGTATGAAACACGCCTGCATTATTGTCTAAATTTTTAAAATAAAGATTGTCAGACAAGGCTTTCATAAACCTGATTTTTCTGTTTTTAAACTTTGTCCATTCCTTAAAGATAAAGCTGCCGAATACACCCATGCCAATACCAAAAGTGATTAGGCTTTGCTTAGTCAATTCCACTTCATCGTCTTTAAAGCCTAGCCAAAAGGCCAGAAAAGATGCCATGAGAAGTAACGACGCGCCTAACTTAGTCACTAGCACCACGGTGCCACCTATTGCCGCCGATGCACTAATAATCAACTTATCTAGCGGACGCATTTTGACTTCGCTATTGGGAAACAGCATCTCCAAGTCTGCTTTAGGTACGTTTTGGAAAAGCTTTATTATGGTGGAACCAGGTTTAAAGGTAACTGGCGTTTGCCCTTTCTCTTTGAAGTAGGCTTCATCTTTAAAAGTGATATAAACAGCCACTTTGTCGTAGTTGGTAAATGACACCTGCTTTTTTCGCAACCCGAAAAAAGTACGCAGCGTTTCAGTTTTTACCGACTCGCCCCGTCGATAAAACACCACATTTTCAAAGTCTTCGAAGCTAACCGCAAGGCGCACTTTAAACAGCGACTCTTCGTTTAATGCTGCTTCTAAATCTTCGTTTGTGACTTTTTCAAAATTGGCTGCGTTTAATAGATTGGCAAACGCACTCGAAAACGCCTTTTGGCTTTGCTTTCTCGTAGCTTCACTTGAAAGTGTAAGATCGCGGGTGTCTTTGTTTGGGTCAAAATCGTTATAGCTATCTTTCAGACCCTCAAGTTGCTCATGATATTGATAGTGTATGCGATTAACGAGCAATGTTGAGAACGTACGAAAAAGAGTCCTCTCTTGCACAATTACGTTTTCACACAATCTACTAACATCATGTTTGCGAAATGGGATAAAGCGTTCTAATGGCATCGAGTGGTCTTATTAGTTCGTATGTTTCTTGTTAGATGGAAATAGTTACCGTACTGTAACAATGAAAACAACCACTTATAGATAAATTAAGTCTAATTGATAATGCCTTAGACATAGGCTTCGCCTAATGTCTAAACGACATAAATGTTAAATATAGTTAACATAGACTACACTAATTCTTAATTATACTTGTAATTTTCGGAGACGTTATGTTCGTATCAAGTTCTCGATACAATAATGACATTTCGGCTCTTAGGGACGAGAGCCAAGGCTTGCTTGGTACGCTGGATGCGTTCAAAAGCACAATGGCCTATGCCATTTATAGTACCGATGGACAGTGCACATTTGCCTCTCCCGTATTACTTTCCATTTTGGATTACCCAAATTCAACCGCAACGTCGTTTTCCCATGCGGCAATGCGCGTTGAAGGTGTTGAACCTGAGTCACAGTACAAATCGTTTTGGCAACACTTGGTCAATGGCGGCAGCTTTAGCGACACGGTTGCAAGAAAATCGGCGTTAGGTGAAACGAAGTGGCTTAAGGCAAGCTACGTAGCGGTGAATAAGCATGGCGTTACAGAAATTCATGCCATTTACCACGATATCACTGAACATGAAAACGCCTATTTTGCTGGAAAAGCAGTGACTGACGCACTAAACAAGTCGATGGCGGTAATTGAGTTTCATCCTGATGGAACAATTATCACGGCAAATGAGAATTTTACTGCAACAGTGAAATACAGTTTGGCCGACATTCAAGGTAAACACCATCGCATGTTCTGTCGCGATAAGTTTTATCAAGAAAATCCTAATTTTTGGGATAACCTTGCCCGGGGTAATTTCTCTTCAGGCCAGTTTGAGCGCGTAGATGCGCACGGTAACGCATTGTGGTTGGAAGCAACGTACAACCCCGTGTTTGACGCTTCGGGCCGAGTAGTAAAAGTTATTAAATTTGCATCTAACATTACCGATGCAATTAACGAAAAGAATGCAATCGCACAGGCGGCGGAACTCGCAGTATCAACGGCAGAAGAGACGTCTCAAATTGCCCATGAAGGTGCCTCGTCACTTCAACGAAGCGTTGAGATTTTCAATACAGCCATGTTAGAAGTTGAGCAAACCAATCAACTTATGCACGAACTGAGTGAGCAATCGCTAAAAATTGAAACCATTGTGACAACGATTAGTGGCATTGCTGAGCAAACCAACCTTTTAGCACTAAATGCCGCTATTGAAGCTGCACGTGCAGGCGATCAAGGTAGAGGATTTGCTGTAGTAGCAGATGAAGTGAGGCAGCTAGCGCAACGTACCAGCGATTCGACTGTGGAAATTGAAAGTGTAGTGGCAGAGAACAGAAAGCTTGCTGACAAATCCACGAAGAAAATGGCAGGCGTTAAAGACAGTGTTGACCAAAATAGTCAACAGATTGCGCAAGTGCAAAGCATTATTGATGAAATTCAAAAAGGCGCATTGAATGTATCTGAAACTGTATCAGGTATTCTACGCTAGCAGTCATGTTAAATTAGTAAAAAGGGCTGTTGTATCATCAACAGCCCTTTTTTTTAAACCCGCTTTTTCACACAAACGATTTTTCGCGTACGCATACGTACAAGCCTAGCACCGTTTAATTGTGGGGGTTATTTTGCGTGCACCACGCTAGCAATCTGCTGCTGTTGAATATTCAGGTATTTCTTGATGCTGTCCCCGTTCTTGCCATATTGATCAACAAACGCAGCGACAGATAGTCCGTTACACGTCATGTCCTGTGCTACGTACTTTTTATCTAGCGCAGATTCTTTAATTTGTTCATGTAGCTTCCACTTGTTCCCGGTAGCGGCAGCAACGCAAAGGTTAGAGGTGACCGAATCGTCGGTAGGCTTAAATTCTACAGAAGCTAAAGCACTTCCGGTGAACACAGAGGTAAGAGCAACAATAGCGATAGCAGTAATACGTGATTTCATAGCATGATTTCCTTATTGGGACGAAGTTACGTTGTTGTGGCGTTACGCCTTGGCCACACTCATATTCACTATTACAATCACTGCGCCAACTTTACAAAGCTATTTAAATTCAAAAACTTAACTACAAACCCAGAAATAAGCACCCGCTAGAACAGTAAACGAAATACGACCTTTCAAGATAATTCGCCAAATAGTAGTATTTTTGACCACTGCGTTCTATCTGAGCCTATCGTCGTCTAAAATTTCGTTTTATTAAGCGATAAAACACACTGCTTACCTTATTTGGCTTAAATAAAAAATTGTCTTAGCTTACAATGCGCTGATGACTTATCCCGTTCCAGCTAAACAGGTTGAAACCCTGTACGAAATTAAGAAAAGCAAATTCATTGCTTGTGCCGGCTTTGCAAATTCTCGTGAAAGTGCAATGGCGCTTTTAGATAGTGTGAAACAACGGTATCCCGACGCCAGACACCATTGCTGGGCTTATGTTTTTGGCAACCCTAACTCGCCAAGTAGTGCGGCGATGGCTGATGACGGCGAGCCTAGCGGCACTGCCGGTAAACCCATATTAAATGTACTCCAGCACAAAGATATCGGCGACATTATGATTATTGTCACGCGGTATTTTGGCGGAATTAAATTAGGTGCGGGTGGATTGGTAAGGGCTTACTCGGCTGCAGCACAGCAAGCCATAGATGCTCTTGAGGTAAGACAAGAGATAAAGCTGGAACCGCTTAGCGTAGACATCGATTTCAAACACGAGCAGTTTGTACGTCACTTGGTAGAGCAAGCTCAAGGTAAAATTGCGAACTGTAACTATGGAAGCAGTGTGGTAATAAATGTTGAGCTACCTTTAGATGCACTGGAAGACTTTAAAAAGCAGATGGCCCCCATTGCTTTTTCAGTGTCAGTTGAAAACGAGTAAGCACTAGAAAACAATAAGCAAGCGATAAAATTAGGGCTAGCTTTTGATGGTTACTATATGTAAATAAAAAAGGCTCTGAAAACCACCAGAGCCTTACCTTTTAATCACACATAACTAGGGCCTGTATATGGTCTCCCCCATTATTGCAAGAGTAAACATGCTGTTTTGACTAAAATGGTTTGCGTCCGTATATCCGGCTTCTCGTTGAAGTA
>NZ_JAKRFA010000054.1:0-21234 GCF_022348305.1 Alteromonas sp. MmMcT2-2 | reverse complement strand
CATATCTGGATTACAAGAGTCCAAATCAATATGAGGCTGACATGGCTAACTTACAAAAAGCGGCTTAACTGGGTTGTGTGATTTTGGTTGACCACGTCAGATTGAGACAGGTAACGTTAATCTATATTAAGATAACCTATTGTCAGCAAGTGTTTTTCAACAGTTTCTTGGTAGAACTCTGCAAAAAAATCGTAAAGTCATTTTATCGTTGTACGCCCAATGAGTTGAATGGAAGCATTGACTTGTTCCAGCAGCAATTATCCGTGACAAGGAACAGGTGGCCGAAAACTTTTTTGATCTCCACCACATACCAAATTCGAAAGCTAGGTTAAGTTGAATTACCCTATTTTTATTCTCTTGCTAAGTCGCAGTCTCTCTTTTCAGGAGTGTTATTAAGGCTAAGGTTACAGTAACTTAAGCCTGCCTAAGATTACGGACCAATAGTTTCATTTTTAAAAGTCAACAAAAACGATATGTCTTCTTCGGTGGTTTTGGTTACAGAAACTTCTGCACATACAGCGTCGCACAATGCATTTACTATAGAAAGACCTAGCCCAAAGTTATCTTCAGATGTTCTAGAAGCATCTTTTTGCCAAAGCGGTTCAAACATATGCTTTAGATCATCCTCATTAACCTCTGTCCCCACCTTATTTGTCACTCTGAGGTAAACATTACTAGAACTATTTACACCTAAGTTCACAAGTATTTCTGTATCAGTTTTTCCGTGTTCGATAGCGTTATCTATCAGATTACTTATTATCGATTCTACTCCAACGCGATTGCTCTTGACGCTTAACTGAAAATTGGAGCTAATCTCTACCTTAACATTTCTTGCTTCTTTGATCTGAATAAGTTGAGATACTAATTTGTGGATATCTATCTCATCAGTTAGCTCTAGGGTCTTAAAACTATATTTTTGGATTAACATAAGGCCAGAAATAATATTTTTCATTCTTGTGCCTATTTGCAAAACACGTGGCTTAAAATCTTTTTCTAATCTTATTTCTCCTGGAAACTTAATTGCTACTTCAGTCATATTTATTAATTCAGAGACTGGTGTTTTTAGCTCGTGTGCGATATCCGAAGTCAACCTCTTCTCACGCAGGTAAAGCGAATAATTATCTTCAAAAAAGTGATTCAAACTTTGGGTAATGGGTTCCAATTCCTCGACATTATTTTGAAAAGCTTCGTGTTTTTGTCTAGTGGTAAATCGTAGTCCTTTTATCTTGGCATTTAAGGCATCCAAGGGTGCCAGAGCATAAGCCACAGTGTTACGCACTGTAAATCGAACAACTAACGGCACGATAATTAATGCAAATAGAAAAGCACCATCGATAAACCACAACGTGAAATTTAACAATTCTGTAGATGTTGCGTACGCGATAACCATTGACGGGCGAGTATCGTTACCCTTGCCCATGACGCGATAAAATCCAGCTCTGTCTTCAGAATCAATCTGAGGTATATATCGAGTGTAAATTACCCGACCCGTACGGCCATCGGGCAGAGTAATATCCTGGAAAGAATATTCATCCAGGCCAATGCTGCTGAAAGGCAATTCATTGATGGTATAAAGCGCCAGAGTATCTGATTTTTCAAACGTTGAATCTTTGTACCAAAGTTGAAAATACTCGGGGGAAGATGTCCCTTCAAACTCAGGCAAATACTCACCTGCAAATTCGAACTCCACACCCTCGACATCTTCATTTACCAAGCTCTGAAGCATACCTACTTTTGCCTTCATAGCCTGGTTGAATTCTTGTTCGACCCAGGAATCAACGCCAATATCTGCTGCAAGTAAAACGGCAATGACTAACAGTGAAATAATAATAGAAAGTCTTCGTGTTAATGTTTTACGTATTGATTTCATTAGCTTCTATAACTCTGTAACCAAAACCACGTTTACTTGTAATGGGTAGAGACGCGCCGCTTTTTCTTACTTTTTTCCTTGCTGAGGAAAGGTGAGCTTCAATAGCATTTTTTGAGATATGGTCATAGCTTCCAGAAATAAATTCACTCAGCATTTCTGAGGTAACTATCTTGTGTCTATTGAGAAAAATACATTCAACAATTTTGTACTCATTCGGGGTCAGGTTGATAATGCCATTATTGTATGAAAGCGTTTTAAACTGGATATTGAGTGTCAAACTGTTGATAGTAACTTGGTCATTGAGACAATTTACCGCACCTCTCCTCATCAAGCTAAGTAGTCTAGCAGTCAATTCGTCAAACGAGAACGGCTTAGAAAGGTAGTCGTCAGCACCTGCCAATAGCCCCGCTACCTTGTCTTCAGACTCAGATCGCGCAGATAAGATGATAACCTTTGTTTCTAAATGTCTTTTTCGTAACGTTTTAAGAATAGTCATACCGTCCAACTCAGGTAGCATCATATCAAGGATGATTATTTCGTAGCTACCAAGCAACGCCATACTCAATCCCTCAGAGCCAGTGCCAGCAGTATCGACTGAATAGCCCAATTTTTCCAAGCCTAAGCTCAAACTGTTTCTCAATGATAAAGAGTCTTCTATCAGAAGTATTCTCATAATTTGAATGTCAATTTTAAAGTTATTTGAGTATACCTTCTCAACCTTAGGATTTGCTGAAGAAGCTATTGAAAAGGTGCTTATAGTTAACCTACGTATACGTGGTTCTTTTAGCATAAATCGATTGATTTACTTCAATAGCTCTTAAGTTTATCTCGATATTTTGTTCATATTAATAACAGTCTTGTGACTAACGATGAAGGCTTATTTTATATCAGCGCTGCTACTTTGTGGGTGCTCAATAACCTCTACAGAAATTTCTCCCCCCAATGGTAAAAGTGACAAAGCTGTCATTTTTGACATCGATGGAACATTGATCCCCTGTAACGCCTGCATTTTTTCTGAAAGAGAAAATGCGTCTGAACGTGTTCAAGCATACGCTGATAAAGGCTTCAAAATTATCTATCTGACTGCGCGAAATGTATACTTCCAGTTCAACATTCCACTTTTTTATCCCGTTACCATCTCCCAGATAGAGATATTCAGGTAGCTAATTCGATGGCTTAGCGAAAAAGCTTTTAAAACGTTTAAACTAAATATTCTAAAGCCTTACAAGGAGTCTGGCTGGAAACTTTTCGCTGCTTATGCCGATTCAAGCACTGACTTTGTGGCTTATTTGGCCGCAAGCGTTCCTCAGGACAAAATATTTGCAATAACATGACAAGGTGATTGTAAGTGCAAGCCAAGGCCGTGGCGAAAGTACTACGATAGCTGGTCGAAACACACTCCTATAGCGTTCCCTCCTTAACCAGCCTCTTTCTTCCTTCCTGAGCGATTAGAACATTATTACCTCAATTAAATGACTCTTCATAAGCGTATCTTAAGTTTCGTTTGTTAGAGTTTTCCTGTCGAAAATAGAATTTGCTTGATCTTGGGGCTTTGACAGAGGGCTACGTGCGAATTTCAGTTGTAATACCAGCAAAAAACGAAGAAGAAAATTTAAAACCCTTAATTGAGGAAATTTATAGAGCGTTAACAGGTGTAGCAAACTTCGAAGTCATCTATGTTGATGATGGAAGTACGGATAAGACATTTGAGAATTTGCTTTACCTGAAAGCGAGTGGCTTTGACAAAGTTAACGTACTACGGCATAAGCACTCGGTGGGACAAAGTACAGCTATTTGGACAGGGGTGAGCCATGCTGATGGAGAACTTGTAGTAACACTTGATGCGGATGGGCAGAATGATCCCTCTGATATACCAAACCTCCTGACTATGGCCTCTCAATTTCCGTTAGGGAGTCACTTTTGCATTGCTGGTCACCGTAAAAACAGAAAGGATACAGCTTGGAAAAGATTTCAGTCAAAACTAGCAAATTCTGTAAGAAGTAAACTTCTTAATGATGATACACCTGACACCGGATGTGGGTTAAAGGTCTTTCCAAAACAAACATTCCTCGATTTACCCTATTTTGATCATATGCATCGTTTTCTGCCAGCACTGATCCGGCGACAAGGTGGGATCATTAAAGTTGTTGAGGTGAATCACAGAGACAGGCAATTTGGAAAATCAAAATATAATATGTTAGGGCGGCTTGGGGTCGGACTAACTGATATGGCAGGAGTTTATTGGCTTCAGAAACGTAATAAACTTAATGATGTCATCTTAGAAAATGAAGAGAGTATCTAATTGAATTCCAGTCTCCTTCGTTTCTTCATTTTGGTACTTACCATTCTGTTTTTTAGTCATTTGATTCCGGTCTCTCCCTCATTTGACGCATTTAATCAGGAATGGATAGACAAGCATACCCGTAATAATGGAGTGACAGGGATAGCCAAATTTTTAGCCGTCTCAGTATTTTTACTTTCTATCGGACTTCCACGCCAGTTAGTCGCATTTATGGGGGGGTATGCCTTTGGATTTGCTGCAGGTATCATCTATTCAACATTAGCAGCTATCCTCAGCTGTGCAACAGTTATGGCAGTGTCCCGATCTTTCGCTAGACCGATTATTATTCAACACTTTGAAATGCGGGTGCGCAAGTTAGACCATTTTCTAGTTCGCTCTCCCTTTCTTAAGTCCGTTATCATTAGACTGTTGCCAGTAGGAAATAATCTACTCACAAACATTTTTGCTGGCGTTTCAAAGATTCCACGACGCTCTTTTATTCTTGGGTCTACTATTGGCTACATCCCTCAAATGGCGGTTTTTGCATTGATGGGTAAGGGTGTATTAGTCAACTCTGAACTTAAAATAATCATAAGCGCCCTATTATTCGGGATTTCCAGCTTGCTAAGCGCATATCTTTTTAAGGTTTATCGTCGTCAACATAATGACGATAAAACTCTTCGTTCACTCACAAAAAGCAGCAAATGTAGCAATGAATCAGACGAGCTTAGCCATTAAACATAAGAACAAGCACCCAAATTATACTTTCTGGCTTTTTGTACTGGCTAGCGTGTTGATATTTATCGGGATTGGGTTAAGAGATCCCTGGCCTGCTGACGAACCTCGTTTTGCACAAGTTGCAAAAGAAATGGTTGAAACAGGTCAGTGGTTCTTTCCAGCCAGAGCGGAAGAGTTTTATCCTGATAAACCACCTGTGTTTATGTGGTCTATCGCTTTTTTCTTTGCGCTATTCGGGTCAATTAAGATTGCCTTTCTGCTCCCATCTGCTTTATGCAGCCTACTCACACTTTTTTTGGTGTATGACATCTCAAAACGACTGTGGAGCACAAAAGAAGCGCTGATCGCAACGTCACTTCTTTTATTGAGTTTTCAATTTTTGCTTCA
This sequence comes from Alteromonas sp. MmMcT2-2, assembly GCF_022348305.1. Lineage (NCBI taxonomy): Bacteria > Pseudomonadati > Pseudomonadota > Gammaproteobacteria > Alteromonadales > Alteromonadaceae > Alteromonas > Alteromonas sp. MmMcT2-2. The sequence continues at coordinate 15,958 of NZ_JAKRFA010000054.1, read as the reverse complement.
GGCCAAGTCTGCACAAATAGACGCAATGGTCTGCTGCTGGATAACAATAGGATGCTATGGTCTTCTGCGCTTTTTCTTAGTTGAAAGGCGATGGCGTTGGTATTACCTCGCCTTTTTCTTCATGGGAATTGGCGTCATCACAAAAGGGGTCGGATTTTTACCAGTCTTAATGCTGATACCATACTTGATACATCGACGCGTTTGGCCTCAGCGGGACATAGCTAAGAAGCAAACTAAAAACTCCGTATTACCGTGGATAATGGGTGCAGTGGTGATGTTACTGGCTATATCACTATGGTTTATACCTATGTTGATATTAGTCGAAAATAGCCACGATCCATCACTTGCTCTATATAGAGATAACATTCTTTTTAGGCAAACGGTCACTCGATATGCTGATTCCTGGCATCACATAAAGCCATTCTGGTATTACCTCGTTGAGGTTATTCCATTATTTTGGCTGCCAATTAGCATCGCTCTTCCATGGCTCATCCCATTTTGGTATAGCGCAATTAAAAAAGGTGATGCCCGCATACTCTTACCGTTGGGTTGGATTGTACTTGTCCTGCTTTTCTTCAGCGTAAGTCCTGGCAAACGGGGGGTGTACATCTTACCCGCATTGCCGATGCTGGCACTGATCTCTGCGCCTTACTTTGATTCAGTTGTTAATAAAAAAGTATTCTCCTGGCTTTTGTGGGGTGTTGTATTTTTACTATCAGTAGGCTTATTGGGGTTTGGTTTTTCCGGCATAGTAGAAGCATCATTCGCCCTAAAATTAGAAGAAAAGTTCGGGCTTTCTCCGTGGATGTTTTTTTTAGTAACGGGGGGACTGACGTGTCTGGTTACGGTGATTACTTCTAGAGGGAAGCACTGGAAAGCCTGGCCTTATTTCTTGTGTACTCTTTGGGGCATGTACGCTACATGGGGTTACACTTTACTTGAAGATGTAAAAACCCCTAAAAGCGTATTTGGAAATATTGAAAAAGAAATTGGCAAACATGATGCAACTATTGCACTTGTTGATTTTTCTGAACAGTTTATTCTCTTCTCGCCTTATCCCATCGTCCACTTTGGCTATCATACCCCTACTGATGAGCAATTATCTGCCGCCTACCAGTGGATGGAGAAGACTGACAAGGGAAGATATATCCTCGTAGATGAAAAACACGTACGCAATGGTTGTTTTAAAAAAGAAATGGCAACGTCTGTAGGGTATGCACATCGCGTCCACTGGGTACTATTATCGCACGAGGCATTAACCGAAAAGTGTCCGCTTACGAAAACTGCGACTGAGATCTTTAGTTATATCCCAGATAGGCCCGTTACGTGAGGTACATGTTTTCATACAATTAAAAAATAATGCGAGAATTTTCATCCTACAGTTTTTCTTAAGCGTTATTTAAGTTTAGACAGGTAACTTATGTGCTAAGAAGTACACGAGAACCTTATTGTGAAATTTCCAAGAACACTAAATTTCAATCCTACATCAGCTCAGTTCATTTTACTTTCTTCATTGCTTATCGCAGCAATATTTAACATACCATTTTTGTCCGCTGTTTATGAAGTTGTAGCCCCTGTAACATTGAATGAGTGGGTGTTTTTTCTCTCTGTACCGCTCTTGCTAACCTTTTTTAATATTATTTTTCTAAGTCTTTTTGGTGCCCTATTTTTGCCGCGCACCACAGTTGCAATTACTTTCGTTGTAAGTTCTATTCTACTTTACGGCACCTTGGCCTATGGTGTCATTTTCGATAAGAGCATGATACAGAATGTAATGGAAACAAATTCTGGTGAAGCCTTTTCTTATCTAAATTCAACACTTTTTTTATTCTTCTCTATACTGGGATTAATCCCTGTATTTGCGATTTTTAATCTGGAAATAAGTGGAAAGCTCAAGGCTCGAATCAAGCACCTTCTAGTGCTGAACTTATTAGCTTTATTGGGTATTGCAATTATAGCCACGTTCCTTTTTAAGAGCTATGCAGCTGTCGGCAGAAATAACAAAGATCTAACGAAGTATATTATTCCCTACGCCTTTTATGATTCAGGGTACAAGTACCTTCGGGACACTTACTTCTATCCGCCTTTACCCTACAAAGTATTAGACAAGCGTCCCTACTTAAAAGGTAACGCTAATATACACCCATCTATTACAGTGTTAGTGGTTGGCGAAACAGCCAGAGCGGACAAGTTTTCAAGCAACAGCTATTCGAGGCGTACTACGCCTAATATCCAGAACGCAGGTGCAATCAGTTTTAGCAAGGTGACATCTTGCGGCACTGCTACCGCAGTCTCTGTGCCATGTATGTTCTCAAGACTTTCACGAGAAAATTATGATTCGCGTATCGCAGACAGTCAGGACAATGTTTTAGACATCATTCATCGTGCAGGTGTTGACGTCACATGGATTGACAATAACAGTAGCTGTAAAGGAGTATGCAAGAGGGTAGAGACTATAGACTTCAACCCGTCAAGAGTTCCCAAGTTGTGCGATGGAGATTATTGTTATGATGAGGTACTTATTGACCTTTTAAGAGAAACTCTTTCAAGACCATCTAAAGAACATAGAGTTATAGTCTTACATATGATTGGCTCACACGGGCCTACCTATTACCGGAGATACCCAGAGAAATTTGCTAAGTTCGTGCCTGACTGTCCCAGAAGTGATATTCAAAATTGTGAAGAGGCAGAGCTGACAAATACGTACGATAATACTATTGCATACACAGACTACGTGCTAGGCCAGATTATTGAACAGCTTTCCACTATTCCTAATTCGTCGATGCTTTATCTATCGGATCATGGTGAGTCATTGGGAGAAAAAGGGCTTTATTTACACGGTTTCCCTTATAATTTAGCGCCTGTTGAGCAAACTCATGTACCAATGGTTTATTGGGCCTCCAAGTTTAGCCAACCTGAATACAGTGATTGCGTAAGGTCGTTGTCCAGTCATCCTTATTCGCATGACAACCTTTTTGACACATTACTTGGTCTTACTAATGTGCAAAGCAGCACCTACCAACCCACTCAGGATATTTTACGAAAATGCGAGTCATAGACGAAACCACATCAAAAATGCATTTCGACCCTAAAGCCAAACCAAAGGGCATGTTGCGTATTGTATTAGCAATGAAAAACTCAGTTCGAGCTATATCATGGCTTGTTAAAAACGAGTCAGCGTTCCGGCAAGAACTTATCTTACTTATCTTAGCGGCGGGAGTGCTTGCATTTTGGTCAATTCCTTATATGGAAAAGGCGATTTTACTTTCCTCCATACTCTTCGTTTTGTTCGCTGAAATTATAAATACTGCAATTGAAGTAACTATTGACCGTATTGGAAAAGAGATTCACCCACTGTCAGGCTTAGCTAAAGATTTAGGCTCAGCGGCTGTTTTAGTGACGATCGCAATTTCATCACTGTTGTGGTTAGCTACATTGTGTAGATATTTTTGATTTGAGACTGTTGACTCACCGATGAGGTACCGCACTGACATGGGTCCAACTATGCAAATTCATCAATGTGTATAAAAGAATAGAAAGCCAATAATTAGCGAGCTTTAATATAAGAAGTTAAAGTCTGATATAACTAAAAGGCAATACCCAACAACCTTTAGGTTCAGTTTTCAATTACTAGCCAGGAGTTGCATAGCAAATCGCAAAGCAAAATTGTCAGTTAGAAAAAGTTCTTCGCGTGCTTTTACTTTCGCTGATTTTTTTAAGTTTAATGAAAGTGAAAGCAAAAGTCAGCGATGCCATCAGCTCAAACAGCCAAAATATAGGAATGAAGCCAAACGATTCAACCAAAAAACCATTTTCATCTATACTCGAGCCTTTTATGTTATAAGCGATTAAACACAAAATACCACTAATAAAAAATAAGAAGCTCATCTTATAGTTACTTATAAATTTCATTAATGTCTCTATATTTTATTTTCAACATCTCGTAAGAGCACGAAAGAAACGTTGATGTCGAAGGTACGTGTTCAATCTTGCCTCTTACCACTTTAGTTACGCATTATTATCTATCACACTCTCCTTACAGTTTAACAAAAAATTTAATCATGAGGGGAACAAACTAAAAAGTTCCATGAAAATCTATAGTCATGATTGTAGACAATGTGTCACAAATAAAATTTTAGCTTAGTATTAAAACTTGAATTACTGTCGACTATCATTGTTAATGAGTAATGGAATTTCATCTCACCTCCTCATTAACTGCAGAATGCTCGTCAGTAAACTCTATTTCAACTGTGCTGTAACTGAAGTCAAACATGGCCAAGCTATCATAAATATCAAGCTTCAATAACTTGTATTCTTCAACTGTCTTTAAGGCACTGCCAACGCGTATAGTAATAACATTGTGTTCTCCGTCAAGTGACCAAATTTTTAAGTCATGGATATATTCAACTCTATCAACACTCCGGAGTTCATCTAACACTTGTTTGTATAAGTTTTTCTCTGGAACACCTTGCAAAAATAATTTTAAGGTTGCTAATAAGTTTCGAATTACATTAAACAATATAAAAAGCGTAAAGCCAATCGAAAGTAGGGGGTCTAAAATTGGCCAGTCGACAAATTGCATTACTATGGCAATAATTAATACAGCAACCCAGCCTAAAACGTCCTCCAATAAATGCCAGTTCAACACTCTCTCGTTTAGGGTATTTCCTCCCTGGAGTTTATACACAGCAAAGCCGTTTACAGCGACACCTAGAATCGCAAGTAATATCATGCCTTCTGTATTTGGAACGACCGGGTCTAATACTCGAGGAATGGCTTCTGATAATACCCAGATTGAGCCAAGGATAAGTACGGCTCCGTTAATAAATGCCCCTAACAGGCTGAGTCGCTTGTACCCATATGTGAAATTTTCATCGGCCTCTCTCTCTCCTAACCTATTGAGACACCAGGCGCTTCCAATAGAAACTGAATCGCCGAGATCATGAACAGCATCTGCCATTATAGCAGTGCTGTTCGTTAGCCAGCCGCCAATAAATTCAATAATTGTGAAGCTGAAATTTAATAGAAAAGCCCACCCAATTTTGTTTGAGCTATTTGAATGATTATGAGTCATAGAGGCTCCGGTGCGCCCGGAACATACCGGGCGTAAAATTTGATTAAGAGTTGCGTTTGTTATGTGCGAGCTGATAAAGCGCAGGTAATATAAACAGTGTCAGTAAAGTTGACGATATAATTCCCCCAATGACTACAGTGGCGAGCGGTCTTTGTACTTCAGCACCTGTTCCTGTATTAAGTGCCATGGGAACAAAGCCTAAGCTGGCCACTAACGCAGTCATCAAAACAGGTCGAAGCCGGATTATGGCCCCTCGAATTACTGAAGTATAAATATCACCATTTTCCTGCCAGAGTTGTCTGATGAATGCGACCATCACTAGTCCATTCAAAACCGCGACCCCGGACAAAGCGATAAAGCCTACTCCCGCAGAAATTGAAAGAGGCATATCTCTAATCCAGAGTGCCAGTACTCCTCCAGTCAAGGCTAGTGGTACACCAGTGAAAATTATCAATGCGTCTTTAACAGACCCAAACGCCATAATGAGTATGCCAACTATCAACGCAAGCGTAACCGGAACGACTAAAGTCAGCCGTTTGCTGGCGGATTCCAGTTGTTCAAAGGTACCACCAAACTCTAACCAATATCCTTCCTTCATTTTTAAATCGGATTTAAGTCTTTTTTGTAAATCAACGACAAATCCTCCTAGGTCGGTTCCTCGTACGTTAGTCGTTACGACAACTCTGCGCTTTCCATTCTCTCGGCTGATCTGTGCAGGCGCCGGCTTTAACTCGAGAGTGGCTACCTCTTCAAGCGGTACAAAACTATTGCCGACACGAACAGGTAAGCTCTCTAATTTGTCAATATTTGTACGCAACTCTTCAGATAATCTGATTACAATTTTAAACCGACGATCGCCTTCATAGATTATGCCTGATTCCTTACCCCCTATGCTGGTTGAAACGAGTGCTTGAATGTCTGCTACGTTAAGACCGTACCTTGCGAGAGCATCTCGTTTTGGTAATATGGACAACATAGGAAGGCCGGCAACTTGCTCAACTCGGGTGTCTGAGGCACCTTGTATCGACTCAGCGATCTCAGCAACCTTATTTGCAGAATCCAACAATTGCTCTAAGTCATCACCGAAAACCTTGACTGCAACATCAGCCCTTACGCCGGAAATCAATTCATTAAATCTCATTTGAATTGGTTGGGTAAATTCATAGTTATTACCGGGAAGCTTTGAGGCGACTGATTCAATTTCAGCCACTAGATCCGATTTAGATTTAGCTGGATCAGGCCATTCTGAGCGAGGTTTAAGTATTACAAAACTATCGGCTACATTAGGAGGCATTGGGTCTGTAGCGACTTCTGGTGTACCTATTTTCGCAAAGACTACCGCTACCTCTGGAATTTCTAACAGCGCACCTTCAAGTAATTCTTGCATTTGAATTGATTGGTTTAGACCGGTACCCGTTATGCGTAAAGCCTGTAAAGCGACATCACCTTCATCCAGTTGAGGAATAAATTCAGACCCAAGTGTTGTTGCCAACCATCCGCAGAAGACAACAAACGCTAGTGCAGCCCCAAGAGCAGCAGCTTTAAATTTAAGAATAGCCCTAAGTGCTGGTTCGTAAGCCAGTTTCACCCAACGTATTAAAAAACTCTCCTTTTCACTGATTTTTCCCCCCATGAAAATTGCGATCGCTGCAGGCACTACCGTCAGTGACAAAATCATTGCCGCAATAAGAGCGATAACAACAGTTATTGCCATGGGATGAAACATCTTTCCCTCTACGCCTGTTAAAGTAAAAATAGGCAGATAAACAGCGGTTATGATCCCGACTCCAAATAAGCTGGGCCTGATTACTTCAATCGTTGCTATTTTCACTTCTTCTAGACGTTCCTTGAGTTGAAGAAGTCTGCCGTGATGCTGTTGCGCTTCAGATAAGCGCCTAATACAGTTTTCAACAATGATGACAGCGCCATCGACAATCAGACCAAAATCTAAAGCCCCCAAACTCATCAGATTTGCCGAAACACCTCTCTGGACCATTCCAGTGATTGTCATCATCATAGCAATAGGTATGATCGCAGCCGTAATAAGAGCCGCTCGAATATTGCCTAGTAGTAAAAATAATATGACAATTACGAGTAATGCTCCTTCCAGCAGGTTCTTCTGCACAGTGTTTATCGCTTTGTCGACCAGTGTAGTTCGATCATAGGCGGGTTCAGTAACTACCCAGCTTGGTAACGATCTTTGAATTTCAGTTAATTTACTGGCAGTTAAAGCTGCAACTTCCCTTGAGTTTTCTCCCAGCAACATCATGACCGTTCCCATCACTGTCTCTTTACCATTTCTTGTAGCGGCACCGGTCCTCAGCTGCTTACCCAAGCCTACAGTTCCAATATCTTTTATTAGAACAGGAACAGATCCTTTTTTTCCTACTACGACATTTTCGATATCCTTTATCCCTGTCAATTGACCTGGAGAGCGAACAAGAAGTTGCTCGCCATTTTTCTCAATATAGCCTGCTCCAGCATTATCATTGTTTAAATATAGTGCTTCAGAAATGTCTTTAAGCGAGACTCCCATCTCCAGCATTTTTACAGGGTCGGGATTGACGTGATATTGCTTGTCATAACCTCCAATAGTGTTTACTTCTACTACTCCCGGAACCTGGGCTAACTGTGGTCGAATGATCCAATCTTGTACCTCTCTTAAAGCCATAGGTGTGACCGGCGAGCCATCGGGTAACGTTGCTCCATCTTTCCCTTCCAGTGTATATACGAAAATTTCGCCAAGCCCTGTTGCGATTGGCCCCATTTCTGGCTCAAGGCCATCAGGTAAAACACTTTTAAGGTTAGCAAGTCTTTCGTCGATTAAATTTCGGGCAAAAAAGATATCCGTTCCTTCTTCGAAAATAACTGTAATCTGTGAAAGACCATACCTCGATATAGAACGTGTATAGGATAAGTTAGGCAAGCCATATAGTGCTGTTTCGACAGGAAATGTTATTCGTTGTTCAGCTTCTAATGGTGAGTACCCCGGAGCTTTGGTGTTAATCTGAACCTGTACATTTGTAATATCTGGTACAGCATCAATAGGTAATCGCTGGTAGCTCCAAACGCCGATCCCAATTAAGATTAGTGCAAGAACAAGAAACAAAAAGCGTCTTTCTACTGAAAGACGAATAATATTATCAATCATTTATCGTCTCCAGGATTAGTGAGCGTGAGAGGCACCGGATTTTTCAAGATCCGCTTTTATCAGAAAGCTATTTTTTGATACGTAAATTTGACCAGCGATTAAGCCACGCTTTACTTCAGTGAAGTTGTCATCTTTTATACCCAGCTCGACAGGGACAGCTTGAAACGTGTTACCATCGTTTAAAAATACAACTGAGTTACCATCCATTGATTGGATAGCTTCATTCTCAACGCGAAGCGAAACATCGACTTTCTGAGCATCAACTACACCTGTAACCATATCGCCGGGGGAGAATTCTCCTTCGGTATTAGTGATTTCAACAATTGCGATCTGATAAGGTTCAAGTGAACCTGACGGAATGAGAAATTTGACCTTTGCATCTTGCTGTCGGGAACCTTTTTTTATGTGGATATAAGAGCCCTGCTTTATTGTATCCCTCTTGGATGGAAATACTTTCAATTCTGCCCAAAGCGTTTCAGCGTCGACTATTTTATAAAGCGTTTCACTGGTAACCAACTGCCCAACATTAACATTTCGACTTACTACCGTACCCGAAATTGGCGCTTTCACGATGTAGGTTTGTAAGCTGTCATTTGATTGAATTTTTGCAATTACATCGCCAGCCTTCACGCTGTCACCAACATCCGAAGCGAGAGTTTCTACAACTCCCGAGAACCGCGCATTAACTTCAGCCTTGTTCTTGGGTGGAATTACAAGAGTACCCAACAATTCGATATGTCTTTCAATGGTCCCACTCTGAACTTCGGAGGTTGCTAATTGAAACTTTTCAGTTAATGCTCTTGAGATCTGTGTTCTTCCCTCGAAGTTTTCCCACTCCCAGGAATACTTTCGTCTTTTGTCAGTCAGATAAATAGTAGCCCTAAAAGAATGAGGTTCAGACAGAGCTTTTATTGACCGCAAAACCCCCTCTGAAGTTTGAAACTCAAATTTTTCTGAGCTTGAACCTAACTTCTGTAGCTCTATAGAAAAGGAATCAGGGATAAATGGCTTCCCATCTTCAAAAGTCGAGGCAATAATTACAGAGCCCTCGGGGCTTTCATCGATACTTACTTCTATTTCGATGTTACCTTTCTGGAATATATTTTGGTTGTCATTTGAATTGGTGACATCTTCACTTGCGGTCGCGATAGATGTCACAGTGCCGATAAGAAATAAAAATAAAATTTGCTTTAGCATAATTAATCCTGGAGATTGAAAGTGAATGATTTCAGAGATTGCCCTGTCCATTGTTCGATAAGTGCTTCATTGAGCAGGGTGGCTTCGCGATAGTTGATGAGACTCCGTTGAGATTGGAGAAGTGCATCACGTGAAGCAAACCATTCTTGATAAGTGTAAATTCCCTTTTGATAGCCCTCCTTGGTCAGCTCCAATGCTCTTTTCAAATCTGGCATTACTTCTTTTTCCAGGTGCAATGCTGCCTGTGAACTAAAATTTATGCTTTTCGTTGCTTTAAATAGAATCGCTTTTACATCGAGATACTTGGTGTCTCGCTCTAATAACTCCGCCTCCTTACTAGCAATTGCAGATTTGACTGCACCCGAATTCCTTTTCTCAGCAAATAGTGGAATTGAGGCACCAAAAACTAACGATGTATCTTGAGCTCCCTGATTCCTTCTAACACCAACAGACCAAGATAGGTCTGCGGTATTATCAGACTTAGCCAACTGAATTTCAGCGTCCTTCAGGTCAAGTGACTTAATTAGTAAATCCGCATTCGATGATGATAAGAATTGGTTAAAAAGTGTTTCGTAGGAATAATTTTTAGCGGGTGAATTTAAAGAACCAGTAAGCGTGATATCTTCATAATTGCCCTGCCAGAATAGTGTGAGAGATTGCAGGGCTATTTCTTTATTCACCTTTGCTGTCGCAAGTTCTAATTTCGCTTGATTTAAAGCCGATTTAGCTCTGAACAATTCAGCATCATTCGTTGCACCACTTTTTATTCTATTAGTGATCACAGTAAGAGCATCTTCAGCTAAGCTCACACTTCGCTCAGCTATTTGCAGACGCTCCTGTTGTGCCAGAACGCGAATATACTGCTGAGTGAGCCCACCAAGTAGTGAGAGAGACATTGAATACTGCTCTGAATCTAAAAGGGCAGCTCTGGCATCCACAACCAGTGTTCTTGCACTCTTCTTTCCACCAAGTTCATACACTGAAGATAGAGAGATGGTTGCTTCTGCTGCTTGAACTCCCGAAGTAGAACTTGTGCCCATCACATTTTCTAGATTAGCACCTACGGTGTAAGCTGGAGAAAGCAAAGCTTGTTGGCGATCTCCCTCAAGAGCTCTAGTAAGAGGTCTGAATTTCAACAAGCTTGGATGACGGTTGAGAGTAAGTTGAACTGCATCATCTAAAGTTACTTGTTCTGCCAATGCATTGGCTTGAGATAGCATCAATGCACTAGTCAATATCCCGGCGCGCGTAAGTTTGCGCACAGGAAACTGTGAAATTTTCATGATATATAATCCTAGTCAGTTGAAAAAACGAAAAACGACAGGGATTAAATTCTTGGAGGACGCTCTATTTGGTTAATGAAACGATTAGGTGTAGCTTCACTATAAACTGAGACTAAATTGGGAAACTTTTTTAGAAACGAGCTTTCAATATCAAAGTAAAAAGCTATGTGTGTAAAATGACCATGACAAGAACAACAATGGTCACAATCACTTCCCGCATCTAAATCGTAAGCATCGGACAGTTCGATTAATGTATTTTCAGTACATAATTCATTGCTAAACAAGTGGTCTTGTTCAATAGAAAACGCGTCAGTCACAATCAACAAAAATTGTGCGCACAACAAAAAAGCGGCTAAGACCACTTTTAGATTTTTGCTAATGCGGTAATTCGTTTTCAACACAAGATTCCTCTATTGGCAATCTATGTTCTCTTAAAATATGATTGTAGTCAATGCCTAAATGGTCAGCTTTCTGATTCACAAGAGGAACTCTGTATTAAAAAGCCATGTATTTCAATTAAGTTGCTAAATCTTGTCAGAAAAACAGAAATCTACTGCGAAGCCTGCTCATACATAATCCGGCAATGTAAAATAAGTACACCGAAGGAATAGGAGAATACAAAATGCATTTTCAATAAGCCTGTCACAATTATTGCGTCTCGCTCGTACCAAAACCTGTAATACCCCCTACAACAAGTGTAAAAGCAAGTCCAATACTGAAAGATAAAATCACCGTTGACCCAAGAGGTAGCTTTTCCAATTGCTATCTGATCTCCTTACAGTGAGCGCATCAATGAACAACAAAGTAAATATTATCTGGCTCATGCCATAACCGTGATGCTATGCTTATGAGCATGAAGTTGGTTCGCATCGCTTCTTTGAGTTCACCAAATCATCTAAGGCTCCATTTTCGAATAAACGGTACAATAGACTAGTAGAAAGGCATATCGGAAACTCGATATCGCTAGATACCTTACTGTAACTTTTTGGCTAAAAACGTTGTCGCTTCGCGTAAAAATACCGGTCATTTTTTGACCTTGGCAAGTTCATGTTTTAATCTGCTATCCCCGCGTCACAACGGGGATCACTGCTCTTATGTGTTTTATCTTTAGATTGCGCAGCATGATGTTTTCAGCAGTTAGGTAGACTAAGAAAAATACTAATATCTAAAGCAATCTGACGACCAATAATATCAGGTTTCTAGCAGAGTAATACCGCTTCGAGTATGAATTCTGAAGTATACTTTGTTTGTTAACAACCACTCATTCCTGGCATAGCAAGCTTCTTTAGGGGAGGTTTCCTAAAAATCTGAAGAGGCTCCACAGATGACTGAAATCTATGAAGGGGCACTATAATAATTGTGATAATTCTCTTTCTGATCTAGAACCGTAGCAGAGTTACTTTCATGTTAAATAGTTCATGTTAATGCATATTAACGTTACCTATTCGAGTAAAGATAAGAAATTAGCTTTCCACTTTTGAATACGATATGTCATGCAAGCGAATAGCGCTCACTTCAGAAGCAAATGTTGAATAATTAAAGGGTTGTAAATCTCTGCCAAGATAGTTGGGTGACGTCAACATGTTGGAGATATACAAGATGAAAGCTAAGCTGCCTTATATTGGTATTTTTTGGGTCTACAAGTCGACTGTACTTGCTAAAGCGATGCCTTTGAATAGTGCAGAGCCTGATAGCCTTTCACTCTATGACAGTGACTTTAGCCATTTAGTAGAGTGGGAAGAGCATAGAATATACCTTCCGTGTTTTCCTGAGCTCATTGCTGTTGAATATCAAGAAGTCAGCAGGGGTAGAGTAATCTACTCTGGAAACTCAAAGTTCTTCAATATATATGCAGATAGAAAAGTGGTAGAGAGCGTTGAGCTTCAAACCTTAGTATGTGATAAATTTAATCTAATACCGAGTCAATGCACTTGGGAGCTAGACAAGCACTACCGTATCTTTAGTTCATAAAAAGCTTACGAAAAAGTTAACAAGTCACTCAGTAAAGAATACGCAAGCAAATCATAGGGACATGACGTTGAATATATTTGAAGTAATAAACAATAGTATTTCTGATTTTGTAGAAAACAAAGAAAATCAAGCGCTCAAGAGAGGTACAGGCTCTTATTCGATACCGTTTAGAGGCTCTATCTTCGGGGAAATCGAGACAGCAAAAGTATTAAGTAAGCTTAATACCGAATCAGTTGATGTAATTTGGTTAGGCTCAAATCCTAATGTTCCAGAATCTCTCGACGCTATTTTGTCTCCTTCCTCCCCTTCTCACTACGAGGGTTTTGTGCAACAAGCCATGAACGACAATTTCAGCGAAGCGTACAAAAATAGCGAAGGTGCGAATGTCCCATTGTGGGATCCTATTAACAAGCCAAACAACAAGTGGCAATTCTACTCGGAGATATTCAATAAGCGGTTTGGTGAACACAAAACGCTCATGGCTAACATAGTGCTGTGGGGAAGTAAGGATTTTAAAAGCTTCACTTCTCAGTTGGCTAAATACGATAAAGCGCTTTTAGAGAGAGCTATTCAGTTTTCCTACGAGCTGAACAATCAGATAATCGAGCACTTCAAGCCAAAGGTTGTTCTTGTTCCCAAAAGCTTTAATAGCCCATCATCAAAGAATTGGCTACTACACTCTTCTAACTTAACAGACATACAGCATCACGAAGTGAGAGGTAAAGTAACGTTCAAGTTTTCAGTCGGTAGACTGCAAAAAGACGATTTTAAAACAACTGTAATATCAGCCCCCCACCCTTCATACACACCAAGAATTGGTCGTGAATTTAGAGAATCTGCGCAAAACGCTATCTTCACAGTATTACAAAATTGCTAATACACATTACTTAACACGTCTACAGTAGAGTGTTGCTTGCGCTATCTGGCAACACTGTCAACTGTTCAAGAAAATATCTTTGTAGCGTTCAAGCATTTTAATGCGTTTAGTCTCTAGAGTGTTAGGAGACAGAATAAGATTACGTGTGTTGCCCCTCTCTATGCCAGACAACGTTCGCTGTCCCATTAGTTTGACTCTATCTTCGATGGGCATTTCGACTAACGAATCGGGAGCAATGATATCAAACTGACTCAAGAAACAAGGCACACGCTCCATCTCTAGTAGAGAATACTTTTTCGCCGAGTGTTTATATGAATAAACATATACACTCTCGACCCTAGTTGCATGTGATATGTTTTCCATAACTGTAAGTGCGTCATCTTCGGTATAACGTCGTTCTTTAAATATGAGGTAAAATAGCTTCGATACCGGACAGTAAATTTTGTTCTTGATGGTCCCACCGCACTCAGCTTTAAAAATATCATAAGTGGCCTGAGTAAACGGTTGCTCTTTACCTTTTATTTTCCAATTATACTTCTCTTCCTTTCCAAATAAACTGTTATGAAGGATTTGAGGTGCAAATACATTATGTAATTGAAGACCATTTTCCATTAACGATATAATAGAGTCTTTTGTCGCGCGTTTACGCTCGCTCCCTAGTAGCTCGTTAAACCAATTAAAAAACTCGGCTAACTCACTATCCCTAAAATAAGAGGGAGTGAAGTCAACTTTAATATGCCTAAAATCAACACCACCGTTATTACTAATTAAATAAAGCCTTATCCCATGTCCTTTTTTATATTTTAAAACCCAAGAAGATTTATAATATTTGTTTCTTAAACCATGTTCTAAAGTAGTATTTTCAGGACAATCGCCAGCCCTCAACCGACTACTTATTTTTAAGGATTTCTCTTTAGATATACCGTAGCCAATTGCTAACCTATCAAAGTCTGGGGCAACCCATCGAGGATTATCTAAGTAGCGATAAAAATTATCTGAGTTTCTTTTTAAAAATCCGTCATTGCTTACTATGGCACTAAGTGCGCTATCTCTGTCCTCAATTCGTAGTGCCGAATAAAAGTCTTGAATTAACTTTGCATCCTTCTTTTGAGTTTTGGCGTTACTGCAAATTGAGTCATTAAGTTTGCATTGGGAACGTAGCTCACGAAACCTCTTTCTACTACAATGATTATTAATGAAATTGTTATTATGTACTGTGGTAGTAGTATAGTTAGTAGTATTAGTGATATTAGTAGTGTACATACTGATAGTTGTGTGCGTGTGTGACATGTATTTAAATTAGTAAACTCAAAAAACTTTCCTATTATTTTGAAAATCGCTTTATACCGTCGATAATGCGCTAAAATCACGCTATTGAGCACCTTTACTGCGTTTTCACAACTTTCTGCTTCGTAACTGAGTAGCGTTGCTCAACGCCTTAGGAATCTCACAAAAAAACGTTAGTAGTCACTAACAAAGTCCATAAATTGCTCGTCGCACAACGTGTTACCTCTAAAGAAAAGGGCCGTTGTACAACGGGTTTTGAGCGTTCAATAAAAACGTCGCACAACGCCTTTTACAAATAA
Organism: Alteromonas sp. MmMcT2-2; assembly: GCF_022348305.1. Classification (NCBI taxonomy): domain Bacteria; kingdom Pseudomonadati; phylum Pseudomonadota; class Gammaproteobacteria; order Alteromonadales; family Alteromonadaceae; genus Alteromonas; species Alteromonas sp. MmMcT2-2. The sequence continues at coordinate 819 of NZ_JAKRFA010000054.1, read as the reverse complement.
AGCCCTATGATGAGGCGGTTACTCAACCCCACGAGCTAGCCCTAAAATTTCTTTACATTTAAATCGATTTGACAATAAAGTAACTCCGAACTACGGTTTTTATTATAGATAGGAAAAGCTGAGTTTTTACTTATGACAAGAGAAGTAGATGGAATCGAGGATTGGCTCGAATTTGGAAATAACCTTATTGAAAAAGGTGAAGTAAAAGGTTATGACAACCCAGCTCACTATGAATCAATAAAAATCATTAAAGAAAAACTTATATCTTTAAAGAGGAGTTTTGAATCAGGACAATCAATTGTTGCAGAAGAAATTAAAAAACATATCAATAGCGTAATTAACGGAATAGATAAAAACGTTTGGAAAAAGTGGAAAAGCCACATTAGAAACAGAAAATATAGTAAGAGAAACAAACAGCAAAGAATTAACAATGAAACATTTGAAGAAATAAATGAAATCGCACAAAAACGTTCCATCTCAAAAAAAGACTTATTAAACAATATAAACAAAAAATACTATCTAATCGACAGGCGAGAAAAACAATATTTAAATGGTTTAGAAAGCTTAACACATTCTGAGAGAATATTGTTCAAATCGATTTGCAAAAAATTAATGCTCGGTATAAATAGAGGTAAGAAAATTAACTTAGTGGCGATAACAATGTATGCTAGAGGTGATATACCAATACACGGAAATGTTTATCAGTTCGGCTCTCTTACCGAGACTGTAACTAATTTTGTGTAACTGCCTATCTCAATTTACTCTATAGAGAGTTAAGGATAGGCAGATGAACATGAATAAGAAAGAGCTTGAAGCTTT
>NZ_JAKRFA010000053.1:0-21240 GCF_022348305.1 Alteromonas sp. MmMcT2-2 | reverse complement strand
CTGCATCAGTGGAAAAAGACGATCCGCTGGCTTGATGAACTCACCGCTGAAGCTTGCATGAGCAAGATTACATGCTAAATTCGTGGGGATCCCTCAGAGCTAACTATCCGTTTTCTCCATTCAAAAGTAAGTTATTTGGAAAATGCGTAAACTAATTCCAAGACAGGCATTTCAAAGTACTAGACCTAGATTAACTTTATAAAACGCGTTCTCTAAGTTAAAAGTCAAGGAGACAATATGCATCTCGCTCAATTGAATATTGGAAAAGTCAGGTTTAACTTGGAGTCCCCCGAAATGGCGGACTTTGTAAATAACTTAGACCCTATCAACGCCATTGCTGAACAAAGTCCAGGATTTATCTGGCGTTTGAAAGACGAATCAGGCGATGCCACTAATATAGAGGTAGAAAATAACCCAGATATCATTGTTAACATGTCTGTTTGGGAAAGCGTAGAGTCCCTTAAGAACTTCATGTTCAAGACGCATCACATTGATTTCCTTAAGCGTAAAAAAGAGTGGTTTTTGCCCTTAAGCGAAGCATCTTATGTGCTTTGGTGGATACCGAAGGGCCATATTCCAACCCTTCAGGAAGCTATCACTAAATTAGACCATCTTCGGGAAAATGGAGAATCTCAGGATGCATTTAGTTTTAAAAGTAGTTACGCCAAGCCTGAGTTTGAGAATCATTGATGTTTCCAAGGTCAGAAGGCACACTAGTAAGAAGCTCGAACTGGCCGTTGAAATACGTAAGCACGGATCCCGACACGTAGATTCTAATTTTCGCACACGAGTTTCACATCTTAGATGGCTGCCGTGTTCTCTATTAGATAGTTTAATAAGAAAGGATATTTTATGAACTTATCGTTTTTACTTGTACTTTTTATCTCTTTTTTCACAATAAATATCCTACCTTGGGTTCTAGCACTTATATCTAAAAAGGCTTCTGGTAATAACAAGGTCATCTGGTTCTTGATGTCGTTTTTATTATCATGGCTAGGCTTTATCGTTTATTACTATCTTGTGATTAAGCCAGAATGGAAAGCTGAGTTAGAAAGAAAAAAATCAAAAAGAATACTCAGAAATGAAAATGGAATGCCTATTAAAATGTATGAGCAATCTTAAGGTTAAAATTGACACGCATTTTATCAACGCTTATATGTAGATGAACACTAGTGATAGTCTAAATCTATATTTTGAAGATTTACGAAGGAACGACAATGCCTATAAAAAAATGGACTTTACAATACCTAGTCGCATATCCCTTGCTGGCCACTATTTTTGCCAGTGTTCAATACTTTAAAGGCCAGTCTTTTTCCTACTCTCTTGAATTCGGGGTTACATGGGCTTTTATATCTATTTCTATATTTGCAGCTCGCCGCATTTACAATTTTAAAAAGCGGATCCATTGCGAAATATGCAACGATATACAAAATCATAAGACCATTGAATAATCGAGCGCGCTATTTCAGTTGAGTACTCAACCTTAATTTCATGTTAAAAAAACGGGTAAAAAAATGAAAACACAAACCTTACTTATCTATTTTTTCTTTTCCTTGCTAGTCTCTTTCTCGTGTGAAGCCTCTACGCGCTCACTAAAAATAGAAGATGATGGTTTTGTTGCTACGTATTACTCTTCAGAGTCACAAGAACGTAAAGTTGGCGTTTTAGTGCTTGGAGGATCCGAAGGCGGCGTGCCTGAAAAGCTCGCTAGTCCAATCGTTGAAGCGGGATTCCCTACCCTAGCTTTAGCTTATTTTAAGGAAGAAGGCTTACCACCAGAGTTAGAGAGAATACCTCTTGAATATGTAATTCAGGCTATGTCGTGGTTAAAATCACAACCCGAAACCACGCCGGACAACATCGTTGTAGTTGGCTGGTCGAAAGGCGCTGAACTGTCACTTCTTCTAGCGTCAAAAGAACCAAGTATTTCAAATGTGGTTGCTATTGCGCCTAGCTCTGTTGTTTGGGCAGGTATTTTGAAAGATTGGAGTAAAGTGCCTGGTTCCAGCTGGACTTACGACGGGCAAGACTTAGCGTTTGTTCCTTTCAACCCGTCGGGTGAAGTTAATGGTTTGCTAGATCTCTATACGCAATCTTTAGAAAATCGAGCAGACAACGGTAAAGCTAATATTCCTGTACAGAAAATCAGCGCCGATGTTGTGTTAATGACTGGCGAAAACGATGAAATTTGGCCCTCGCCTACTATGGCTGAAACAGTTTGTGAAAAAATGAATGCGCGCACTAAACATAAGTGTAAGCACATAAACTACCAAGGGGCAGACCACTTGCTTAATTACGAGTTCTTAAAAGAGGGTAGCGATATGAACCAAACCTTTATTAAGATGCTTACTAATCACAATAACCACTAGTCAGCTTCTTCAATAAATAGAATCATATGACCATTGATGAATTCAATCACTATTGCAAAGCACTTCCCCACACTACTCACGTCGTTCAGTGGGGGAATTCAGAAGTATGGAAAGTAGGTGGTAAAGTCTTTGCTATAGGGAGCATTAGTAAGGACGGACACCCTGCTTTTACCTTTAAAACATCTGAGCAAAACTATTATTTTCTGGAAGAAAAGCCTGGCTATAGGCCTGCGCCCTATCTCGCTAGTCGTGGAATGAAATGGATACAACAGTACAATTGCGACAGTAACGAAGATGAGGAATTAGAATATTATTTAAGCGCATCTTATAAACTAGTATCGTTAGGGTTAACCAAGAAAATGCAAAAAGAGCTTGGTTTAAATCAACCTCAATAAAGGTGCTTACACCATGTTCAAAGCAAAAGGCTTTACGCGCAATATTCGCCCTTATGTAGAAGATGAGTTGGCATTAGCCCGCAATGAGCAAAATTACGGAAATAAGGCTGAAGCCTTCGCTCATTTGGAAAATGCCCACGTTCTTGGTCAAGCGTCTACAAGGCTACACGTAAAAGTACACGTTCAAATGCTTTTATGGGCAGTGAAACAAGGCAATATTGGTGAGTTTTTTGGTCAACTTTTCAGAATTGCGGGCGCTGCCACAAAAACTGTTTTTGGGCTAGTACCTCATGGAAATACAGGTGGCGCTAACGTTAGCCCATTTAAGGCAATGCCAATTAAACCAGACTTAAATACGATCATAAAAAAAGCGCGTTCGAATGAAAATTAAAATTAACGTTGTCGATGCATTTACTAATGTAAGGTTTAAGGGCAATCCTGCTGCAGTAGTTATAACGGGTAAATGGCTTAGCGATGAAAAAATGCGAGAAATCGCTGCTGAAAATAACCTTTCAGAAACCGCCTTTTTAGTTGAAGATGATAATGGCGTATTTGCTATACGTTGGTTTTCCCCCATGACGGAAATCGACTTCTGTGGGCACGCAACGCTGGCATCCGCGTTCGTAATCTTTAGCGAAAATTACCAACTACCGCACATTTCTCTATTCGCCAAGTCGGTTGGTACGATGAAAGTCGTTAAGAAAGACGACGGATTCATTCAAATGGACTTCCCCAATAGAATGCCTCACCCAGTCAACGATGTGCCTGAAGCGTTACTACAAGGGCTTTCTATCAAGCCCAAAAGTATATTAAAAAATAACCAAGCTTACTTTGCTGTTTATTCTAACGAAGACGACGTTTTAAGCGTAATTCAAGACAGCGAGCAGCTAAAATCACTCGCCCCCTATGATGTGGTAGTGACAGCGCCTGGTACGCAATTTGACTTCGTATCCCGTTACTTCTGGCCTGCGAACGGCGGTGATGAAGACCCGGTTACCGGTTCAATCCACACTGGGCTAGCGCCTTATTGGGCAAAAGTATTTGGACGATCAAAACTTATGGCTTATCAGGCATCTAAACGAGGCGGCACATTAAAATGTGAGGTGGCAGGTGACCGCGTGCTTATTTCTGGTCAAGCGGTGTCTTACCTTGAAGGTTACATTAATATTTGATGGTTGATTGCCTTACACGAACTAATCGATAAAAGAGAACTCTTCTCTCGAGTGTTACTGTCCGCCTCAAACAAAAAAGCGGAAGATATTTAACCTTCCGCTTTCACTCACTCAACAGCGCATTGCTGCATTTAGTTTTAACTAGGCAAACGCCAAATTAGCGCCCTACTGCAATGCCTTCTCTGCGAGGATCTGCGCCGCCAATTAATTTACCTGATTTAAACTGAATGCCATGAAGACCGCTGTTTAAATCCACTACTTTAACGTTATGGCCGAGTGCCTTTAACGGCTCTTCAAGCTCAGCTATTGGTGTGCCCTTCTCTAACGCAGTGTAGTCGTTTCGATTAGTGATTTTAGGAAGATTAATGGCCTGCTGAATATCCAAGCCAAAGTCTAAAACTCCAATTAGGGTTTGAGCGACGTAGCTTACAATTCTAGAGCCGCCCGGCGAGCCTACAACAACCTCTAAGTTCCCTTCTTTGTCGAACACCATGGTAGGGCTCATAGCACTTCTAGGGCGTTTACCAGGCTCTACGCGATTTGGTACTGGAAAACGGTTTTTGGTTGGCGAAAATGAAAAGTCGGTAAGCTGATTATTAAGCAGGAAGCCTTCTACCATAATCCCAGAACCAAACATAAATTCAATGCTGGTAGTCATTGATACTGCATTGCCCTCTTTGTCTACTATAGAAACGTGTGAGGTATTGGGCAGCTCCATTGACGTACCAAGTGCTACATTCGCATCGGCGTAGGGATTGCCCGCGCGTTTGCGGCGCCACTCTTTATCAACAGCAATACTCTCGGCTCGGCGCTGAAGATAAGCGGTATTAATCATGGCCGCAAACGGCAAGTTAGTAAAATCGCTATCCGCAATGAACTTCTCGCGGTCGGCATATGAAAGCGCACTTGCTTGCGTATAAAGGTTGGCAAACTCTACTGAATCCGGTGCGTATTGACTAAGGTTAAAACCTTCTAACATTTTTAGAATTTGATAAACGTTTACGCCACCTGAGCTAGGTGGTGCCATACCGCAAATGCGTTTTTCGTGGTACAAGCCACATACGGGTTCACGTTTTACTGGTTCATAGCTTGCTAAATCTTCCAACGACATTTGGCCAGGGTTAATCTCCGCATTATTAACCGCTTCCACTATTTTTTCGGCAACTTCGCCTTTCAGTAAATAATCGCTGCCTTTTTCAGCAATACCTCTTAAGGTTTTAGCCAGCTTCTTATTTTTCTTTACCGTGCCTTCTTTTAACGGCAGGCCTGCCGGGAAGAAGTAAGTAGAGCTTGCAGGAAAAGTTTTCAGCCCAGGGTGATAGTCTAATGCAACAAGTTTGGCTAAACGCGGCGATACTTTAAAGCCGTCTTCAGCCGTTTTGATTGTATCGTCGAACAGCGTATTCCAAGGCAGCTTGCCGAACTCGCCCTGAGCCATTTCTAGCGCTTTTACTGCTCCAGGCACGCCAACTGACTTACCGCCTACTACGGCATCTAACCAGCGCATTGGCTTATTACCTTCAATAAACCAATGAGAATTGACAGCTTTCGGTGCTGTTTCACGGCCGTCAAAGGTGTGAAGTACTTTGTTCTTATTATCCCAATAAAGGATAAACGCACCACCACCAATACCTGACGATTGTGGTTCAACCAGCGAAAGCATCGATTGTACAGCCACCGCTGCATCGATCGCACTTCCGCCCTTTTCTAAAATATTCTTTCCCGCCCAAGACGCATAGGGATTTGCCGCTACAACCATATAATCTTCGGCTTCAAATGCCTTTTTCTCTATGTAGCCTGTTGCCGCTTCTGGTTCTCCGACTTCACGTGTTTGCTTCGCGTTCGCACCAAAAATAAAACAGCTAGATAATGCAAGAGTTACCACTGAAGCTCTGAAAAAAGCACTGCGTCTCAAAATAATACTTCCTCTTATTTAAATTTTTCGGGGTTTATTGGGCGTTTTTTAAGAAACGCATCAAACGCTTCTTGAGCTGCGGTTGTGCCCAACGCTTCTAAAAATATATCAAACTCTTCGTTCATTTGTTGGTTTGTTCGCTCTCCGTCACCTTTTAATAGCGCTTTTGTTTGTTTAAGCGAAAATGAAGGCTTGGCGACGAGTTTCTCTACCGTAGTTTGAACCGTTTGATCTATTTCGTGAGCGTCGACAATTTTTGTCAGAATACCAAATTGATAAGCATCAGCAGAGGTAAAGGGTTCGCCCAGCATTAGCCACTCTGCCGCCTTTATATGACCCGCAACCTTAGGCAAAAGATAACTTGATGCATATTCAGGAACAAGCCCTAAGTTGATGAATGGTAGAACAAATCGGGTATCTGGAGTGGCGTAAACAAAATCGCAATGAAGTAAAAGCGTTGTGCCTATGCCCACTGCTAATCCGTGAACTTGTGCAATAACCGGTAAATTACATGCCGCCAAAGCTCGCATAAAGGCAGCTGTTTCTGGCACCTGAGCGTGATCTTGTTGCTGTGCGAAATCTCCAATGTCATTTCCTGCAGTAAAACAATCGCCCGCGCCTTTAATAACCACCACTTTGGTTGAGCCATCGTTTTTAACACCTAATATGGCATTCGCCATTTCTTGATACATGTCGCGTGTTAACGCATTTTTCTTATCGGTTCGGTTAAGTGTAATGGTTAAGCATTGCTGATTTGTTTCGGTAATAATGTAAGACATAATTACTCCTTTACTGTCGTCTTTTTGTTTTGGGCGTACTTCAGTTTTCACCCTGTAGGCAATTTCTGTATCATAGCCAGCAAATTCTAAATTCAAAAATAACTAACACTGATGATGTCACTGCCGTTTTCGCTTAAGTATAGCGCTGGTCCTTTATTTATTGCGCTATGCTCCGTTGTCGCGTTTTTCTTCGAGCCTATGTCTGGCAATTATTTGGCTTACGACAGGTACGCCATTCAAGGTCTAGAAACTTGGCGAATAGTCAGTGGCAATATCGTGCATACCAATGGCTACCACCTACTTTTAAATTTAGCAGGTCTGGCGCTATTGTGGGCCCTACACGGTGAACATTATCGCATTGGTTTGTACTTAAAAGTTTTTGTATGGTGCTGCTTAGGAACCAGTGTCGGGCTTTATTTCTTCTCTCCAGATCTAATATGGTACGCAGGCTTATCTGGCGCACTACATGGTATTTTCGCATGGGGCGCCTGTGTTGATATAAAAGAGAAAATGAAGTCGGGTTGGTTATTGCTTATAGGTCTAGCCATCAAGGTGGGATACGAACAAATTGACGGTAGTAGCGAACAAGTTGCAAACCTGATTGACGCCAAAGTTGCCGTAGACGCCCATTTATTTGGTGCGCTTACGGGTATCGCAATCTTTTTACTTATGTTTATTACGGCGAAAAGAAAATAGAAACTAGAGCGATATAGCGTCACTCTTTTTGCGCATTTTGATTTGTTAAAACAGATTAACGTGCTGAAGCAAAAAAAGAAGATTTAAAAAAGGCCCGAATTCATTGAATTTGGGCCTTTTTTGTAAGCTTTTTCCGTCCTTAATAGCTACCGCGCTGTGAGCAACTCAGTGGCTCTTAATCACTGGGTTGCACTCGCAGTTTTGCCTATAAGTTTTCTTCGAATAGCTTGTATATACGACGGTATTCATCAAGCCAAGAGCTTGGCTGCACAAAGCCATGTGGCTCTACCGGATAAATGGCCGTTTCAAAATCTTCTTTCTCAAGCTCGATAAGGCGCTGTACCAATCGCACGGTGTCGTGGAAAAACACGTTGTCATCAACCATTGGCGCATTGATAAGCAAAGGCTTTTCTAGTCCATCGGCAAAATAAATCGGCGAGCTACGCTCAAAAGCGATGGGATCGATATCAGGCGTATTCAGTATGTTTGCCGTATATGGCGTGTTGTAATGGGCCCAATCGGTTACCGGACGAAGTGCTGCACCTGCCGCAAACAGATCTGGCGCGGTAAACATAGACATAAAGGTTAAGAAGCCGCCGTATGAACCGCCGTATGTGCCAATACGCTTACGATCTACATTTGCATTTTCAACAAGCCAGTTAACACCATCACGCAAATCTTGCACTTCAGGCGTACCCATTTGACGATAAATAGCGGTTCGCCAATCACGTCCGTAGCCAGCACTAGCGCGATAGTCCATATCTAGTACGACATAGCCTTGCTGCACGAGCATGCTATGGAACATGTATTCTCGGAAGTAACCAGACCACCCCATGTGGGCGTTTTGCAAGTAGCCTGCACCGTGATTAAACACTACCGCTTTATTTGGTGCCGTCTTGTCGTAATTTTCCGGTAAATATACTCGTGCGTAAATAGGTGCATCGGTATGCGTCGATTCAATAGCAACGATGTTAGGCACCGCCCATGGAAGTGCATTAAAATCTGCACTGGTGCTTTGCGTGATTTGCTTTGCCGCTGTTGTTTCGTTTGCTGGCTTAACGTAAAGCTCTTGTGGTTGATTCACCTTGCTATGGCTTAGCAGCAAATTTTTACCATCAGGGCTAAGTGAGTAGTCTGTCATACCATTCAAATCAGTCATGGTATCGATAGTATTGTCACTTAAATCTGCACGATAAACTTCGTAAAGCCCCGGATGCTCCATGTTAGCTTTAAAGTAGATATAATTGTCATCGCTAGAAAGCGTTAAATCGTCAACAATAAAACGGCCGCTGGTTAGCGCGACAGGCTTCTCGCCAGGCTTTTGAACGTATAAGTGAGAGTAACCAGTATGCTCAGACTGATAGTAAAGCGTCTCGCTGTCATTTAGCCAATCAAACGCGTTGAAACGGTAGTTTACCCACGCATCGTCATGAAGCCTATGTTGGTTTTCTAGCGTTTTATTTTCTAGGTCGACCGTTGCAATCCAGCGGTCTTTGTTGTCCCACGCTTCTAGCATAACGGCAACAGCGTTACCGTTTTTGTGCCAGCGAATCGAAGGCTTAGTCCAATACCAGCTTTGCAGTAAGGTAATGTCGCGCGGCAAACGATTAACTTCATAGGTCTCGCCATTGGCTTTCGCGTTTTCTTCTTTTACATCTGCAAGTACGTCGTCATTGTATCCAGGCAAATTAAAGTATTTAAGTTCACTCTTCTCGCCAGTTTTCAAATTAAGCAGCCACAGTTCATGATTTACCGATTCTGCATCTGCAACACGTTGGCGTACCGGCTTCGCGGCAATGCGGCTGTCTTCTTGGATATAATGCGGCATGATGTCGCTGTCATCACGAGTCGGCTTACTTTCCGTGGTGGCGACTACTGCAAAGTTACCCGCAGGTGATACGCTAATACCCGCTAGTCGATGCGACTTATCAAAGTAAAACGGCGTAGGTGCTACACTACTGTTTTCTTTGGCCAACGCTTTTTGAGCGTCGTCTTTTTCTTGTCTGTTTTTGCGCTGTAGTTTGATGTATTCCACCAGCGACTGTTGCTGCTCGGCAATATAATCTTTAGGCGGCTCAACCGCTTTGGGTTCGTCGCTAAACTCCCAGCTCAATAATTCTTCGCGGGTGCCGTTAGATAGGTCTATAGCAATAAATTTGTTACCGCTTAACGCCATTAAGCGGCCATCAGTCATAAATGAAAGCGTTGACAGCGCATTCCCGCCACGCGCGATACGCACGGTTTCACCGTTGGTAAATTGCACATAAACACTGTCTTCAAATGAATAAGCAATTACACCATCATTTCTTACTACACGTTCGTCAAAACGATACTTGTGCAAATCTGATAATGGCGCTTTTACGGCATTTGCAGGGTTTGAGAGTTCAGCAACATAAACATCTGTTAACGCGCTATCTTGCCTTTCTTTTTCAAAAACAATTTTATCGCCATTGACCGACCACCCCATACCTTCGGGTAGCGCGCCCATCCATTGTGGGTCTGACATTATTTGCTTTAAAGTAATTTCACCATTTTTCGCGCTGTTCTGAGGCGCGACATCGGGTGTAACGGTTTGCTGGACAGTGGCAGCAGGAAGCGATGTAGACGCTATTTGGCTAGATGGTTCGTTAGTAGTGCTTGCACATCCGCCCAACGCAAAAGTAACGCTAGCCGCGATGAGTAAAGAAGAGTATTTTTTCATTATTTTAAGTCGTTGTTATGTAAAAAACGTTAACATTATACGCAGAGCAGTTACTAATACGCTAACGTTCATCGATTGAGATAGTGAACCAAACGTAAACCATCTGCGTTTATGGTTGTGAAACTGGTCTGTCGGCCTGAACAAAATAACAAAAATTCACTGATGAGGTAAAACACTATGAAAGCGAAAGGTTTTGTACCTGCGTTGCTTGCGCTCAGCTTTTTCACGACTCCTAGCTTTGCGAGCGAGTGCCCCAGCGTACTAAAGTTCATGAAGCGTAAGCTCAACTCACAAGAAACGGTGAATTTGTGTAACGAATATGCCGGAAAGACCCTTTTAGTGGTGAACACAGCCAGCTATTGCGGCTACACGCCACAATTTGAAGGTTTAGAAGCCCTTTATAGTGACTACAAAGACAAAGATTTTGTAGTACTTGGCTTCCCGTCGCACGATTTTAACCAAGAAGATAATGATGAAGGCAAAACGGCAGAACTGTGTGAATTGACTTATGGCGTAAAGTTTCCGATGTTTGAACCAATATCGGTAAAAGGTGAAGACGCCGATCCTATGTATAGAATGCTAAAAACCGCCACCGGCAAAGCGCCATCATGGAACTTTAATAAGTACCTTATTGACAGCTCCGGTAAGCAAATAACCCACTACCCTAGTTCAACAAAGCCCACTGATCCGGCTTTTATCGCTGACATAGAGGCACTCCTCAAAAGCGAATAAAACCGCGAATATCAACGCTGCCTATAGGTCACACCAAACGAGAATCTAAAAGCCGCGCATAAAAAAGCCCCGCGTAACACGCGGGGCAATCAAGCACACTCAACTTGGAACACACTTTTAGCTGAAAACATACTTCCTACGTTTTAGCTAACTGCATTAATTTAGTGTGTTTAGTTGTTGGTTAGTTCAATAATTTTTTCGCTTGCTTCAGAAAAAGCCTTGTTTGCTTGCTCTTCGCCCATGTTAAGTCCTTCAGCGTAAACGAATTTAACGTCACTGATACCAACAAAATTTAAAAAGTGTTTTAAATACGGCGTTTGCGTATCAAAGTCTGAACCTGCATACACACCACCACGCGCGGCAAAAACAGTCGCTGATTTATTTTCTAGCAATCCGACAGGACCTGTCTCGGTATACTTAAATGTTATACCAGCTCTTGCAATACGGTCGAAGTAAGCTTTTAAGCTCGATGGGATGCCAAAGTTGTACATTGGCACGGCTAGCACAATTTCGTCAGCCGCTTTTACTGCTTCAACAATGTCATCAGAGACTTTTGCCAATGCCTGTTGTGATTCATTTCGCTCAGACGCCTCAGTCATCCACGCTTGCATTTCTTCACCTGTTAAATGAGGCAGTGCTAGAGAGGCAACATCCACGCGGTTAATGTGCACAGAACCGTCATTCTCAATTTTTGAAAGGTACTCGTTTGCAAGCTTTGAAGAGTTACCTTGGTTGCCATTTAGGCTGGAAAATATAGCCAGTACTTTTTTCATGCCGAACTCCAATATTCGTTGTTTCGATAATATATGGCTATATTACGGCAATCGGGTGGGATGAAAATATCAAAAACATGAAGGCTTCGTTCTATTTTGTAGAACAAACTGCCAAGGAACAGAGTAAATGTGAAATTATTGAAAACATTACATTACGTTAATGTTGCAAGGAGGTTGATCTTCTCTTATTTGCTCAGCGTAACCGAGTTTGCCACAACACAATTAAGAGGATACAAAATATGAGAAGGACCAAAGCGCTCCTTGCATGTTCAATATTACCACTGTTTTTAATTGGCTGCTCGGATGACGACGACGATGTCGTACAAGAGCCCACACCCGCCCCGGAATACGCAAACGTTCGAGTTGTTCACGCAGCATCAGACGCACCAATGGTAAACATCACTGCTAACGACGCCATACTCAACGATCTCGAAAGCGTTGATTACCAAGTCGCTTCATCTCGCTTCGAAGTTGAGACAGGCATGTACGATATTGGTGTTACAGGCATTCTTCCAGGTGAGAACGCTGAAGTGTTGCAAGCTGACGTTACTTTAGAAGCTGACATGAACTACGATATTTTTGCCGTAGGTAATGTTGGCGATGAGTCGTTATCGCTTTTAACAGTGACCAGTATGGAAACCGCAGTTGACGCGGGTAATGCTCAAGTGCAGATTGTACATGCAGCATCAATGGCACCTATGGTTGATATTTATGTTACGGCACCAGATACAGATATCACTGCCGAGCAGCCGCTTGTTACTGCTGAATTTACTGACGCAACCGATTTAATTCAAGTACCTGCGGGCGATTATCAAATTCGTATTACACCGGCCGGTGAGACAACGGTTGTATACGACTCTGGTACGGTAAATCTTGCAGACGGTGCCGATTTGCTTATCGCTGCTACTAATAACGTAGGTACCGGCGATTCACCAGTAACATTACTGGCCGCGGACGGTGATGGAAGCTTCAAGATTTGGGATGCAGAAGCAGGTGCTGCTATCCGCGTTGTGCACGGTATCAGCGACGCACCAGCGGTTGATGTTGTAGCAAATAACGAAATAGTATTAGTGGACGGAATACAGTTCCCGCGCACCACAGATTATTTGTCTGTTGCAGCCGGTGACTATCTTATTGACGTTGTAGCCGATAGCGACAACAGTGTTGTGGCAATTGACGATGCTGAGTTGACGTTAGAAGTAGGTATGTCTTATACCGCTATCGCAAACAACGTTTTGGCTGCACCAGAACTTGATGTGCTTGTTGATATGCCCCGCTCCGTAGCGACAGAAGCGAAAGTGCGTATTGTACATGCTTCACCTTCAGCGGGTAACGTCGATATTTACGTAACCGCAGATGGCGAAATTGATGCGGTTGACCCGGCATTTGCCGATATTGCCTATGAGACTGGCGAGCTTGTTGAAACAGGTTACGTAAGTTTTGCAGAAGGTGACTACGTAGTTACGGTTACACCAACAGGCACCAAAACAGCGGCAATCGAAACAGGCGTTTTAACGCTTGAGAATGGTGAGATTTACACTGCTATCGCACTAGATGGCGCGATGGAAGGTGATTTACCTCAATTAGCGTTGCTTGATGGCCTAGCACCACCTCCACCAGCTTTTAATGCTGACATGACTTACAATGTAAACTTAAGTGGGTCACAAGAAGTGCCTGCCGTTACCACTATGTCTATGGCAACTGCAGTGGTCGAAATTGACGAAGACTTACCTGCGTTTAGCGTAAGTGTTGAGGTATCAGGCTTAACGGATGTTACTGGTGTACACGTACACGATGGCGGCATTGGTATGAATGGTCCGGTTGCTTTCCCACTGACTGATGCTGGTAATGGTACTTATGTTCTCGCTGAAACTAATATTTCACCTAGCAACTTAGACGCGCTGACTAGCGGTGAGTGGTATTTAAATGTTCACACTACCGCTAACCCTAACGGTGAAGTGCGTGGTCAGATTGTTCCCGACACAACTGCGGTAGTAACATTCTCACTAAGCGGCAGCCAAGAGGTACCAGCAGTTGACACCATGGCAATGGGGTCTGGCTATGCGCTCTTCGACACCACAAACAACAACGTTTCTCTTGTGGCGGTAACCACTATTGAAAATGCGACTATGGCGCACATTCATACTGGGTTTGCTGGTGAAAATGGTGACGTACTTGTAGGACTTGTGGAAAGTGAAAGCACCGCTGGCGTTTGGATGACAGACGGAAGCATAGCACTAGATGAAGCCACAGCTACGCAACTACTGGCAGGTGGTCATTATGTGAATGTGCATACAGCAGCTAATACTGGTGGTGAAATTCGCGGCCAAATCACGCCTGATAATATTGAAGTGTACGGCATCATCGCAAACGGCCTACAAGAAGTGCCTGCAGTAACTACAACAGCAAGCGGCGCTGGTGCATTTACTTTGAATACATCTACAGGTGCACTGTCAGGCAGCGTTACCATTACCGGTATGACAGCAAACATGGCTCACATTCACGAGGGTGAAATGGGCGTAAATGGTGATGTTTTAATTGGACTTACTGCCGGAACCAGCGGTATGTGGTCTGTGCCAGCTAATACTACGTTAACCGCTGAGCAAATGAATGTTATGGCAGACGGAGGTCTTTACACTAACTTCCACTCAGATGCATTCCCAAGCGGTGAAATTCGTGGACAAATTACGCTAGGTTTTGACTAGTAAAAAATTGCTAAACCCATTGTGTTTCAATTATATTGAGACCCAATGAACCTAAAATAAAAAAAGGGGCAAACGCCCCTTTTTTGTGTTTCTCGACAAGAAGATTTTATCTATATGGTATTTAGCGCCGTGTCGAAATCTGCAATCAGATCCTGAGTGTCTTCAATACCTACCGAAATACGCAGCATGGTATCGGAAATACCCATTAACTCACGCTCTTCTGCCGTGTTCTCAAAATAAATAGTAGGCGCAACTGGTAGCGCTAAGGTGCGATTATCCCCTAAGTGCGTGGCGCAAATAACTAACTTCATTTCGTTTAAAAACGCCACGGGATCAGCACCGTCGATAAGGTCAAAACTCAAAATTGCGCCGTAGCCGTCGTTTAGGTATTCCCTTGCCATGAAATGCTGAGGGTGGTCGGCAAGACCTGGATAAAAGACTTTAGATACCTTGGGGTGATTATCTAGGAACGTCGCCAACTGCATAGCATTATGCTGACTTCGTGATAAACGTAAATCTAAGGTTTCCATGCCTAGGGCAATGGCCGTCGCTGATTGCGGTGCCAATGTAGCGCCTAAATCGCGTAAACCTTTCTTTTTGATTTGCGTAATGCCCCACTGTGCAGTATCTGCAACCTGATAAGCTGGTTTTAGGTTACTAAACTTAGTCCAGTCATAGTTACCCGTATCGATGACAGCACCACCTAAAACGTTACCGTGACCTGCAATGTATTTTGTCAGCGAGCAAAACACTAACGACGCTTTAACATCTTTAGCGTAAAAAACAGGGGGTGGCGTCATGGTGTTATCAACCATAAACAGCATGTGCTTCTCTTCGCAGAATTGACCAATGGCGTGAAGGTCGGCCACCTGTGTCACAGGGTTAGCTACGGTTTCGGTGTAAACGCCTTTTGTGTTTGGCTGGTAAGCTTCTTTGACTTGCTGAATGTCGGTCACATCTGTGTAGGTAACCTGCACACCAAAATCTTTAATGGTTTCAAAAAAGCTTCGCGTATTACCAAATAGGTATTGGCTTACAATTAAATGGTCGCCGGCTTTGAGTAAAGCAAATAACGAGCTGCTTATCGCCGCCATTCCGGTTGAGTAACATAAGGTACCCACACCGCCTTCCAGATCATTAAGCATATTTTGCAGTGCCGCCACAGAAGGTGACGATGAACGAGAATAAACATGAGCAGCTCGTTTACCTTGAAACGCATCGATGATGCCCTGCGCATCTTTAAACTCGAAAAGAACTGAATTAGACGTGCTGCTGTGAACACCACCATGTTCAGGCGTATTTAGCATGCGATCAGAATGAACCTGACGGGTTGTGAATCCCAATTTTGTCACGGGTGAAGCTCCGAAAATAGATGTTTGCGACCGAGCCGAGCGCGCACCAGTACTCTGAGTTAATACGGTTGCGTACTTACCACTTCAATAGAAATGATTATGGCTTTGTAATGCAGTTTTTAGGATATTTTGCGCAAACATTATCATAAAACGTATAAATAGTTTGCATTTGTTCATCTATGTTAGTCACTTTCTGAATAATTGGCCCCAACACAATCATTTTTCTGGCGTAGTCCAACCCAATGACTTGTATAGGAATTTCAGCTTCTCGTGCAATGTGCATAAAGCCTGTTTTCCATGGATAAATGGGGCTTCGTGTACCTTCTGGCGCTAACGCGAGTATTAATTGATCGGCTTCCTTTATCTTATTTGCTATAGACGTGACCACCCCATGCGCTTTACTTCTCTCTATAGGAATGCCGCCTAGCCTTTTAACAATAGCGCCCAAAGGTGGTGTAAAAATAGTATGTTTGCCAAAGAAATTGATATTCAGCTTGAATGAGAAGACCACAAACAAGCCAATAAAGAAATCCCAGTTCGATGTGTGCGGTGCCACCGCTAAAATGGCTTTTTTCTGATTGATTAGTTCACCTTCTACACGCCAGCCCCTTTTTGTCAGCACCCATGCTGCAAACGACGACAACCAGTTGGGCCACTTGCGAGGGACATGCTCTCCAACTTTAACACTATTGGCCCGTTTAGAGTGGGTTTGAGGGTGTGAGGTTTTCGTCATTATTATTATGCTCTGCTTACTACACTTAGGTTATCTATTTGCTAATTTATTTTCTGAGGCTTCGAAGTGGAATGCCGTAACGAAAAGCGCTTTACTTTCCATATTGTACCCGCATATTAATTAACAGAGTAAAACGTTGGAGTGTGCGCAATTTGGCGAAGAGTAATCAAAATGGGTTTGTAACGCAATTGTTAACAATACAGCGTTTTGAATTCTTAGAGAATATGGGCTTAATATAGCTATGTGTATTTTATTTATCGCAAACAATATGCGAGATGACTACCCGCTTATCATCGCTGCGAATCGGGATGAGTTTTACGCACGACCAACCGCGCCGTCTTCATTCTGGAAAAGCCACCCGCATTTGCTCGCCGGACAAGACTTAGAAGCTAATGGAACCTGGATGGGTGTTACGCGTAACGGATATGTGGCGGCGCTTACTAATGTAAGGGACCCACACAACATCAACAAAAATGCGGTATCGCGAGGTGAATTAGTCGCCAACTGGCTGAAGCACGACTCAGTCGAAATGAAGCCTGTTGCACGATCACAATACTTGGCAACGCTAGAAAAAACGCGCCACCGATACAACGGCTACAACCTGTTATTCGGAGATATAAATTCGCTTAAGGTTTACAACAACGTAAACAATTCGACCCATATTATCGACACTGGTGTCTACGGTTTGTCTAACGCGGATATTGCCACACCTTGGCCAAAAGTCACGCAGGGCGTTACCGCATTGAACAATTATGTCACCAAACAAAACATCATTAATGATGAAGACTTATTTGATATTTTACGTTACGACAATAAAGCCGACGATGCCTTGTTACCCGACACGGGCGTAGGCTATGAGTGGGAAAAGGCGTTGTCTTCCATTTTTATTCAATCCGAAAAATACGGAACGCGTACCTCTACACTGCTATTAGTAGATAGAAACAATACGCTGACCTGGAAAGAACGACGCTTTTCAGACAAAGGCGAAGCACAAGAAACCCGCGCTTTTTCTTTTTCAATTTAGGGTGTTTTTGAAATGAAACTTTCGTTTACGTTTTCTTTCCTCGACTAATTGAAATATTTTCAACCTTTAGGGGTCGTTTTTTCTACCATCGGTGGCATAATGCCAGCCTGCTATCTTTTGCATACCAACGTAACGTGAGGACATATCGTGTTTGAAGTATTACCCCATCTCGCCCCAGATCCAATTCTTGGCCTGTCAGCTGCTTTTCGTGAAGACACCAACCCAAACAAAATCGATTTAGGTGTTGGCGTATATAAAGATGAGCAAGGTAATACCCCTATTCTTTCAAGTGTCGCAAAAGCGCAAAAAGTGCTTTTAGATACCGAAACTAGCAAAACCTACATCACGCCTCAGGGCAACCAAGGTTTTATCGACGGTATGTTGTCTTTGCTATTAGGTAAGACTAGCCCCGTTCTATTAGCAGACCGCGTTGCAGCGGTTCAAGCTCCAGGTGGTTGCGGTGCATTGCGTATTCTTTCAGAACTACTTGCCCGTTGTAACGACAACGCTAAAGTATGGGTAAGCGACCCAACATGGGCGAACCACATTCCACTTATCGGCTCTGCGGGTCTTAAAATCGAAACCTACCCGTACTTCGATAAAGCGTCAGCAAGCATTCGCTTTGACGCTATGATGGAAACCCTTCGCAAAACTGAAAAAGGCGATATCGTTCTTCTACACGGTTGCTGTCACAACCCTACAGGTGCTGATCTTACTAATGCACAATGGGATGAAGTACTAGAAGTAGCGAAAGAGCGCGAATTCCTGCCTTTCATCGATGTGGCTTACCTAGGTTTTGGTGAAGGTTTAGAAGAAGACGCGTACGGCATGCGTTTGTTGGTAGAAAACCTACCAGAGGTTATCGTTGCAGCTTCTTGCTCTAAGAACTTTGGCCTTTATCGCGAACGTGTTGGTTTGGCTGCCATCATTACTGAAGATTCAGCAACCCGTAAAATTGCTCAGGGTCAAATTCAGTCAATCGCACGTGGCATCTACTCTATGCCACCGAGCTACGGCGGCGCGTTGGTAGACATTATCCTAGCTGACGAAGCCCTTAACAACGAGTGGGTATCTGAAGTGAACGAAATGCGCGATCGCATGAAATCACTCCGTGCAATGCTAGTTCAAAACCTTCACGATAATGGCTCGCCTAAAGACTTTAGCTTCGTAAACGACCAAAAAGGTATGTTCTCGTTCTTGTGTATTACTCCAGAGCAAGTGCGCGAAGTGCGTGAAAAGCACAGTGTGTATTTTGTTGATTCTAGCCGCGTGAACATTGCGGGCATCAACCAAGAAAACGTAGAAACACTTGCTAAAGCATTGGTATCAGTGCTTTAAGTACGAACTATTGATACTTAAGATTCGAAAGGCAGGGTTCACACCCTGCCTTTTTTATTACCTTCAAATTACCCGTCTTCCTATTTCTGCGATGAACGCCCCAACCACGCTGTCAGTAGCGGTTAGTCACACTTTTTAACAAATTCACGCAGTGCGCTATACGCCTTTTAGTAGGGCAAGCCGGATATAATCGTTACACTGTAACAATGTTGACGTACACGTTAACTTGGTATTTATTACGACTGACTTATAACAATGAGATTAACGACAAGAACAAGGATCACCCATGTCTAAAGTAAGTGTATTTTGTCTTTCTGCCGCGCTACTTGGCAGTGCAATGCAAGTAAATGCTAAGGAAGGCATGTTCACGCCAGAACAACTCCCTTCAATTGCCGGCGATTTAAAAGAAACAGGATTAGCAATCCCTGCTAGTAGTATTAACGACCTAACCGCGTTTCCTATGGGCGCGATTGTTTCATTAGGTGGCTGTTCAGCATCGTTTGTCTCTGACAAAGGCTTGGCCGTTACTAATCACCACTGTGCGCGCGGCTCTGTTCAATATAACAGCACCCCAGAAAACAACTATTTAAAAGATGGTTTCCTAGCAAAAGAAATTGGTGAAGAACTGCCGGCCGCGCCGGGTACACGCATGTTCGTTACGGTTGATTTTTCTGATGTAACCGACAACGTCATTGGCGGTATCAGCGATGACGTTCAAGGACGCGAGCGCTACGACCTCATTGAAGCGAACCGCAAAGCATTAATTGCAGAATGTGAGTCTGAAGCGGGCTTCCGCTGCTCTGTGCCTTCGTTTTTCCAAGGCCTTGAGTATAAGCTAATTAAGCAAATGGAAATTCGTGACGTGCGCATTGCCTACGCGCCTGCTGATTCAATTGGTAAATACGGTGGTGATGTAGATAACTGGATGTGGCCTCGTCATACGGGCGACTTCTCTTTCTATCGTGCTTATGTGGGTAAAGACGGTAAACCTGCTGATTACAGTGAAGAGAACGTGCCGTTTAAACCTGAGCATTTCTTAAAAGTTTCGGCAGCTGGACTTGAAGACGGCGACTTTGTTATGGCAGCGGGCTACCCTGGCTCTACTAATCGCTATGCACGTTTATCACAAGTGTCGTACACGTTTGATTGGTTATATCCCACTTACCTTGAACTGGTAGACGCGTGGATTAAAACTATTGAAAGTGCATCTGAAGAAGGCAGCGATGCGCGTATCAAATACGAAGCATTGTTAGCGGGACTTAACAACTTCCACAAGAATACGTTGGGCCAGCTTTCTGGCGCTAAACGCGTTGGACTTGTTCCACGTCGCGCTGAGCGTGAAGAGCAACTAGCTGCATGGCTTGATAAAAACGGTAAGAGTGAAATGAAGCAAGCACTAGCCGATCTCGATGCGGTTAGTGCTCAACAAATGCAAATGAACAAGCAAAACTTCTGGTACAACAACCTAAGTCGTGCACAACTCTTGTCGTCAGCTCAAACCCTGTATCGCAATGCCATCGAAAAAGAAAAGCCGGACGCAGAACGTGAATCTGGATTTCAGGACCGCGATCAAATTCGCCTGAAAGAAGGCGTAGAGCGCATTGAGCGTCGCTTTGATCCGGCCGTTGATCAGGCCGTTTGGCAAAAAATGATTAGTATGTACCTTGAACAGCCTGAAGAAAACCGAGTAGCCGCGTTCGATAAAGCAGTAGGCATTGATAGTGATACTGACGGAAAAACACTTCAGAAGAAGTTAAAGGCGTTTTACGACAAGACTTCATTGACTAACACTGAAGAACGTTTGAAATGGTTAACTGCAAGCCGCGCTGATTTCGAAAATAGCAACGACCCGTTCATTAAACTTGCGGTTGCCCTGTTCGATACCGAGATGGCTATTGAAGATAAGAGCAAAACGCTAAGCGGTAAAGCTGCCGCGCTTCGCCCTAAATACATGAGTGCCATTATTGAGTGGCAAAAATCTTTGGGCAGCCTTGCTTATCCAGATGCAAACAGTACGCTGCGCGTTACTTACGGTAATGTAATGGGCGGCTCGCCAAAAGACGGCCTAATTTACGAGCCGTTTACTCGTCTTGAAGGTATTACCGAAAAAGACACGGGCGAGACACCTTTTGACTCTCCTAAAAAGCAGCTTACGCTTATTGAGGACAAGAAATACGGACCTTACAAGTTAGAAGCTATTAACAGCGTGCCGGTGAACTTCCTGACGGATTTAGATTCAACCGGCGGTAACTCAGGCTCAGCAACGCTTAACGCCAAAGCAGAGCTTATCGGTTTGTTGTTTGACGGTACGTTTGAGAGCGTCAATTCTGATTGGGATTTTGACCCGAAAACAACCCGTACCATCCATGTAGATAGCCGCTACATGTTATGGGTAATGGAATACGTTGACGGTGCAACAAACCTCATCGAAGAGATGACCATCGTTAAATAACCACCAAATAATGGGGTCAGAGTCTGAGGTATCCCCACAAATAATATTGCGATATCAATAAGATAAAAAAGATAGGAACATTCATGACGTTTGGTGATCAGATC
>NZ_JAKRFA010000052.1:0-22802 GCF_022348305.1 Alteromonas sp. MmMcT2-2 | reverse complement strand
GGTGGTCGTACAGTAGGTGCTGGTGTTGTATCTAAGATCCTAGACTAATCTAGACTTAGCAACACAAGCCAAGAAAAGCGCACTTAGGTGCGCTTTTTTTATGCCTGCGATTTCCCTCTGTAATAGGCATAAAAAAGCTAGGACTATGCCTAGCTTTGATATTTAGGTCGGTAGCAACAAGGGGGTTACATTTGCTCGACTTTGTAGCCTTTCGCTTTTAATAAGGCGATAACACTGTCATCGCCAACTAGGTGGCCAGCACCGACTAAGACAAATTCTTGGTCATCATCGCCAAACATGGCTTCGATTTGAGGTAGCCAGTTTTGGTTGCGCTTAGTAAAAACATCGTCGTACGAAGCGGGAGATTCACGTTTGAATGTGTCTACCACCAGTTCATCGATTTTCTGAGTATTCCCTTCTCTCCATGCTTTTATGGTGCTTTTAAGCATGTCTTTTAGTTCTGGTAGCGTTTCCAAAGTTTCAGAAATGAGGCGGTCTTCTTCACCGGCTCCCATATTGGCAAGCATACTGATTTGAAAATCTAACGATTCCAGATATTCACTGGCTTTTCCGTCGCGAGCAGCTAACTGCATGAAGTAGGCATCTACACCTTGTCCAGCTAACTGAGAGCGTTGTGCTTCCATAGCTACCAGCATTGATGCAACCATGCCTGGCTTAAATTGCGCTAACTGATCGGCTGTTGCGCCAAAGTTGGCTAAATATACATTGAGAGCCTGATAGGTCTCTTCTGATACATCATCTTTAAGCGACTTACCGTCTTTGTAAGCTAGCCCAGCCATCATTTTTTGCTGACCTTCAATATCCGTTGGGGCAGGCATTTTTACTTCAAAAACTAAAGTGTCACTTTTTTCATAGGTTTCAGTGAACGTAGCAGGCAATGGAAATTCAGAGATTGGCAGAATATGTATTGTACCACCTACATAAACCGCATCATCGCCTTTCGACACTTTCCAAACTGAGGTCTGGTCGTGCTCTACATTTCCTGCAAAGGCTGTTGCCGAAATAGCGAAACCTGCCGCCATTGCCCATTTACGAAGGGGTATTCTTTTCATTGTATATATCCTTATTAATTATTCTACCAAGATGTCTTAGAGTGTATTGGCTACATGCAGCTTAATTCTTCCTGTCTGCCCTCAAAACACGCTGCGCTCGACTAGTATTTCCAATCATATCAGATGCACAACCAAGTAAGGACTGATCTTCAATACAGATTTTATTACACTTTGTTGCGTCACTTTGATGTAGAACCACTATACCTGTGGTAACACGCCGCGGTCGCGAACATTTTAACTCTCGCTGAGTGAGTAATTATCTGTGCGGACTGGTATAAACTATATGTTGAAGCTTCGGGCGAGTGAATACGTTACGCTAAGCACTCCATATTCGGTGTAGGCTGGTAGGATTCATACATTCTTGGCACCAACTCGCTGTTTATTAACGTTAACACTTCAAAAATAATGTCAAAACCTAACGAACCAAAAACACAGACCGTTAGTGATGCTCTTAAGCATGCTATCGAAAAATTTCCGACGACACCTATCGCAGAGGTTAAGGCAACGGTACCTCAAGATGCTGCACGTTGGCGGGACCTCGTGCAGCAACGAAATGCGCAGCAAAAGAAAAAAATAAAGAACATGCGCAAGCAATTAGATGTCAGTGTGGAATTACTGGAAATAGCCGGCGTAACAGTTCGTAAGCTCACACCGAAAGAGGTGTCACCGCATTTTGAAAACCATGTTTATATAGACGTGCATGGGGGCGCCTATGTACTTTTTGGTGGCTTACCGAGTATTGAAGAAGGCTTATTGATTGCATCACGGTTAGGAATAACCGTATTGAGTGTAGATTACGCTATGCCGCCAAATTCCCCAGCACCTGCCGCGCTTTGTGATTTAAAAGCTGTATACCTAGCGCTTTTAGATAGCGTCGACAGTCGTCGCATACTCGTTGGAGGGACATCCGCAGGCGCCGGGCTGGTTCTAGCGCTTGTACAGTCACTGGCCGCCGAGAGTATTAGCCTTCCTTGCGCTATCTATACAGGCACACCATGGGTAGATTTAACGCAGGCAGGGGATAGTCGACAAGTTAATGAAGGTGCTGATCGTGTGCTGGTTACCTACGAAGGGCTACTACAATCTGCGGCAGCGCTTTACGCTGGAACTATCGACTTATCACACCCTAGTGTTTCGCCTATTTATGGTGACTTTACTTCGTTTCCGCCTGTTTTCATCGTGGCAGGAACACGCGATCTATTTTTAAGTGATGCAGTCCGTCTGCATAGAAAAATTCGCGATTTCAACGGTACGAGTCAACTTGAGATTGTGGAAGGGCTGTCTCATGCGGAATACCTCATTGCCCATGAAACTCCAGAGTCTTATATGACTTATGATGAACTAAGGGCATTTTTCTTACAGAATCTCTAGCTCAATTCTACAAAACCATACTGTTACAAAACACCTTTAGCCAATGAAAAAGAAAGCCATATAAGCTTGTGCTTATTCTTAATCAACCCGCGTTTTATCAGTTCTGACTGTCAGTTTAGTGTAAATTTGTAAAAGCATATGCAAATAATAATAATTTGCATTCAGTTTAATCTCTCTGTATTTTACTCGGTGCCAAAATTCAACTCGGTACATTTAGGCATTTAATCACACACTTAAAAGCACTAAAGGGACTTCTTTTTCATGAAGAAAATGAATACAAAAAAAAGCGCACTAGCGCTGACAGTCACCGCAGCAATACCATTTGGAACCGCACTCGCTCAACAAGAGAATACCGCAGTTCAAGAGTTAGAAACCACTAAGGTTCAAGCTACCGAAGAAGCGGGTTATAAAGTTGACGAAACCTCTTCAGTAAAGCTAACGCAACCCATCGCGAATACCCCTCGTTCGATCAACGTGATTTCAGAACGCCTTCTTGAAGATCAGGGGATTACCAACTTAAACGATGCGCTTCGAAACGTTGCGGGCGTATCAACGTTTGGTGGTGGTGAAGGTGGTGGCGGTGTCGTGTCTGCCAGCGACAAGGTCACCATTCGTGGTTTTGATGCACGCTCAAATATCTATGTAGACGGTATTCGCGATATAGCCGGTTACAGCCGCGATACCTTCAACTACGAAGCTGTAGAAGTTATCAAGGGCGGAAGCGGCTCGTTAGACGGCCGCTCTACCGGTGGTGGTAGCGTTAACCTGGCAACTAAACGTGCGCGACTTGAGTATTTTGGTGCAGTGTCAGGTCGCTATGACTCCTTCGAAAACGCACGTGTAACACTGGATTACAATAAGAAGCTTTCTGAGAATGTTGCCGGCCGTTTAAACCTGTTATATAGCGATGGCGGTGACTTCTTTGACAATGGCGTTGAGGAATACCAAACCACTGGTGCGGCGGGCTCATTACTTTATAAAGTGAATGAAGCAACAGACATAAACCTTGATGTATTTGTGATGGAGCAGGATAATGTTCCGGTGCTTGGTCTTCCCTTCCTAACTTCAGCGGCTGCAGAAGCTACAGGTCAGCCCGAAGGACCGATAGATTCGGGTTTATGGGACGAATATTACAGTGTGCCGGGCCGCGATTTCGAAGAAGTGTCGACACAAATGTACACCTTAGTTATCAATCACAAAGTAAACGACGTGGTAACGCTTCGTAGCCAAACCCGTTTTGGTAGCAACGAAAAAGAGTCAGTAATTGGTCGTCCGTGGTGGAATTCAGGTGAAGAAGCTAACCTATTGAATGCTGAGCGCTTGCAAGCATTGGACGAAGAGACTGATTTATTTGTATCACAACTAGACGCAATTCTTTCGCTTGAATCTGGGGCTTTGAAGCATCGAGTTGTGCTGGGTGCAGAAGTAGCAGAAGAAGAGCGTACCAGTTTTGGTGTGACAGCAAATTACACCTATGTCGATGGGCAAGGCAATGTGTTGGAAGCTCCCACCATTAACCCTTTCGACTTGCAAAACAACGTGTTTGTAACAGGTGGTACAACGCGTAGCGGCAATGACACTTCGGGTGATGCGAGCACGGTAGCCTTATATCTTCTAGATACCATCAAAGTCGGTGAGCACCTTCAAGTAGACATAAATGCGCGTTATGACGATTTTGATATCTCCGGTTCTGCGTGTGGTCGACGTAGCGGTTATTTCGATGGGCTCGACGCTCAAGACAGCTACTTTAGCTACGGTGCAGCGGTGAGCTATATGCCTACAGAGAACGGTAATATTTACCTAAGTCACAGTAATTCTAAGCAGCCGCCCGGCGTAGCGTTAGCGCTATCAACCAACGCCGCGCAAAATGCGGTAAGGCCTGAAAATGCAGTAACAACTGAACTTGGTGTGAAATGGCAGTTCTTTAACGACCAGCTACTTGTTAGCGGTGCTGTGTTTGAAACTACGAAAGACGTGGTCGATTCACAAAATATTGAAGACGGTGTCACAGTGTATTCGCTAGCGGGTGAGCAAGAGTCTAAAGGCTATGAAGTCAGTGTTACAGGTATGCTAACGGACTCACTATCAATCTCTGCAAACTATGCGAGTTTAGATACTGAAGTTACCCAGGACACGACAGCGGATTCTATCGGTAACGGTCTACAAGCGTCGCCAGATGATACGGCTAACATTTGGGTTAACTATGCTGCAATGGATAACAAACTGAATGTGGGCGGTGGTATCTATTACAACTCTGGTGAAACCTACTGGCGCAGAAATACGGCTTATTTCACGGTCGATTCTTACACTACGCTTTTCCTAATGGCATCTTATCAAGTGACAGAGGATTTAAAGCTTCAGTTAAACGTTGATAACTTAACAGATGAAGAGTACGTGGTAGATTACAGCGCTAAAGGGCACTTCCGTCCAGGGAACCCTCGAAGTGTAGCTGTCTTTGCTAACTATACTTTCTAATTGAGTATTCGTTATTATAAAACCAGCCTTAGGTAAAAAGACCTCTGGCTGGTTTTTTATATTTTACTCGCTTTGCCACAATGGGAACATCATGCTGGTTAGAATTGAGAACTTCCTTACCAAACAAGAAGTCACCGATGCGGTGTCGCTTCTTGAGAAAGCCGATTGGGTTGATGGCGCTGTAACAGCGGGGCATTTAGCGTTACATGCCAAGAAAAACCTGCAGTTGCCTGAAGATTCTCCCACGGCACGTCAGCTCGGAGATTTCATTTTGAGCTTGATGGGTCAGTCGCAGCATATTCTTGCAGCAGGATTACCAAACAAAATATACCCTCCCATGTTCAACTGCTATCAGAGTGAAGGAGAGTTTGGCGATCATATCGACAATACCATTAGGCGAGTGGCAGGAACCGCTGTTAAGGTTCGTACAGATATCTCAATGACGGTTTTTCTCAGTGAGCCCGAAGAATATGAAGGGGGAGAACTCGTAATCCAAGATACCTATGGAGAACAACGTGTGAAGTTCGCTGCGGGCGATATGGTGATGTATCCCTCGACCAGCTTACATAGAGTGACGCCAGTTACAAAAGGCCGTCGGCTCGCGTCCTTTTTTTGGATGCAAAGTTTAGTAAGAAGTGCTGAACAACGCCGTATTCTGTACGACTTAGATATGAGTATTCAGGCACTTAGCGCCGAGACGCCTAATAACGCTGAAATTGTCAGGCTTTCGGGTGTGTATCACAATCTGTTAAGACAGTGGAGTGAAACCTAAGCTTAAAGACCTGCAAGTAATGCGTGTTTGCGCGGTGAAATTTTCTAAGAAATTGACTAAGCTGTGGGCCATAAACAGTGCTTATTTATTTCTTCTATGGAGCCTACGCCGCAAAGCGCCATTGTCATTTCAAGCTCGTCTCTCAACAATCGAATAGTGTGAGCAACACCTAATGCCCCCGCCGTGGCTAACCCGTACATCAGAGGCCGACCAATAAGCACGGCGTTAGCACCCAGTGCAATGAGCTTTACCACATCAGCGCCTCTGCGCACACCGCTGTCGGCCAGTACCATCATTTCATCACCAACCGTTTGGCGAATAATAGGAAGCATTTCTACCGGTGAAGGCACGCTGTCCAAAGCACGGCCGCCGTGATTCGACACTACAATACCCGCTACGCCAAGTTCCGCTGCTTTTTGAGCGTCCAGTGGATTAAGAATACCTTTCAACACAATGGGCAAAGACGTGTGTTGCTGGATAAAAGCAATATCGTCCCATGTAGGAGCCTGTGCCATAAGCCCTTGAAATACCACGCTCTTGCCTTCTCCGGGGTGCACTAAGGGAGGAGGCGTATCTATATTGACCGCGCGAACATTTGGAGGGAGCGAAAATTCAGCTCTCTGCTCACGGTTTCGCAAGCCGTTAATTGGCGCATCGATGGTGATTACCAATGCTGAAAACTGAAAGTGCTCTGCTTTTTGTATGAGTTCTAGAGTTTGTGAACGGGTAGGTTGAACATAGAGTTGAAACCAGCGGGGGCTTTCCACCTGATTAGATATATCTTCAAAGGAGCAACTGGCTAGTGTGCTCATCACCCATAAGCCGCCTTGAGCTTGTGTTGCCATCGCCGTCGCAATCTCACCATCGGGATGCGCTAACGCTTGATAAGCAACAGGCCCTGAAATTATAGGGTGTTCAAACTGCTGCCCTAACAAGGTGGTTTTAGTTCCCCCCAGTTTGACATCTTTCAAAGCGCGGGGAAGTAAACACAGGCCGTCTAATTTTTCTCGATTTCTTCGCATCGACAATTCATCTGCAGAGCCACCGGCAATATATGCCCACGATTGTGGGGTTAGTCGCTCCCGAGCCAGGTTCTCGTAATCAGACAGTGCTGCAAGGGTTTTAGGAATTGTATTTAGCGGTGTTTTAAGCATATTCGTCAGTTTTATGTAAAGAAAGTAAAAAGCCTTTCAATATTAATTAAATTGCAAATGATAATAATTGTCATTAAGATGCAGTGCGATTTGAGCACGATTAGCCACTTCTTGCAAATAAGAAGAGAAATAAAGCGATGAAAATTCCCTATGACAGACAGGGGATGCAAGTTTCTACGGATAGTCTCACTTTTGGGCATTCTTTCTTGGAATAACAATAATCACACCAATTGCCCTAACTCAAATAGTTAGTGCTTTGCTCATGTTTGGCGTTAGAGCCATTTATGAAGTTAAGCCGCGCGTAACAAGACACAACATTTTGAAATGGCGAGCCACTGGCTGGCCAACACTCAACACATTAAGGATTATCAAATGCCTGTAAATGGTAAGCGCATTATTTTGTTAGGAACCCTGTTTCCCATGTTGTCAGCGGGTGTGCTGGCGCAAAGCGAAGAGATAGAAACGCTCGACACCACCGTTGTGCAATCTGCGTCTGAAGAGCTGAAGCAAGCCCAAGGCGTGTCTATCATTACGGAAGAAGATTTCAAACGTCGTCCTGTCACTAACGATATCGCTGAAATTGTAAGAACCATGCCGGGTATCAACCTTACAGGTAACTCAAGCTCAGGACAGTATGGCAACAAACGTCAAATCGACATTCGCGGAATGGGTCCAGAAAATACGCTTATTTTAATTGACGGCAAGCCAGTGTTGTCGCGTAACTCTGTAAAAATGGGCCGTTCAGGCGAGCGAAACACACAGGGCGACAGCAACTGGGTTCCAGCTGAAGCGATTGAGAGCATTGAAGTTATTCGTGGTCCAGCAGCGGCTCGCTACGGCTCTGGCGCATCAGGTGGTGTTATCAATATTATCACTAAGTCTCCTGATGAAGCTTCTACCTCTATCACCGCTCAGACCGAGCTTTCTTCAAATAAATACGAAGGCGACAACCGTCGTTTTAACCTAGTAACAAGTGCGCCTTTATCTGAGCGTTTCTCTCACCGCACTATTGTTAACTACAACGAACAGGACGCTGACGACCCACGCGTAAATTTAGACGCAACAGACGTAACAACGGGCCGCGGCGGTACAGCAAAAGCGGTAGGTGCAGGACGTGAAGGTGTTGAAAATATCGACGTGCGTACTCTTGTTCGCTTCGACCAAGATGATATTAATCGCTGGGACTTTGAAGCAGCCTATAGCCGCCAAGGCAACCGCTATGCCGGTGACAATGCATTTCAAGGCGTAAGCTACCCCGTTGACGAAAACGGCAACGTCATCATACCTGAACCTGAAGACCTGGCAGAAACTGATGCTCAGAGCCTAATTGGTGAAGAAACACTAGTAATGCACCGTCGTACGTTCGGCGTAACACACAATGGTGAGTATGACTTCGGCGATTCATTTAGCTATATCCAATACGAAAGCACGTCTAACAGCCGTTTAGGTGAAGGCTCTGCAGGTGGTGGTGAAGGTCGCATTAATAGCCTTGAGATGACCACCATCAAATTAGAGAACATTACGGCAAAGACCGAGTGGAATGTGCCTTTAACGTTAGGCGGCTTCAATCAAACCGCAACGTTTGGTGCGGAATACCGCAAAGAGACCCTAGACGATTCAGTTAGCAATCAGCTTTCTCTGAATGTGGTTGATGACGGCACTATTCCTGGTGTAGAGACTGACCCAGAAAATCGTCCATCTGAAACCGACGCCACGCTTGTAGGTGTGTATGTTGAAGACAACATCATGCTAACGGATTCAATCACCCTTACGCCTGGACTACGTTTTGATGATCACAGCAAAGCGGGTACAAACCTTAGCCCGAGCTTGAATGCATCATGGCAGGCATCGCCTAATATTGTGGTTCAAGGTGGTATTAGCCGTGCTTTTAAAGCACCAAATCTCTATCAATTAAACCCTAACTACGTGTACTACACCCGAGGTAATGGTTGCCCAGTTGACTTCTCTAACCTAGGTGGCGGGTGTCACATTCTAGGAAACCCTGACCTAGAGCACGAAACCTCAGTAAACAAAGAAATTGGTGTTAACTACACCAACGAAGAGGGCTTGAACGCGGGTATTACTTACTTCCACAACGACTATAAAGACAAAATTGGCACCGGTAATGTACCGCCAGAGTATGTGTTACCTGGCGAAGAAGGTGGCGAGGCCAACGTTCAGGTATTCCAGTGGTTTAACGTTCCTGAAGCGGTTATTTCTGGCCTTGAAGGTAACTTGTTGTTCCCTGTAACCAGCACTATTGAGTGGTCGACCAACTTTACCGTGATGCTTGAGTCAGAAGATAAATCTACTGGCCAGCCATTATCTATCGTTCCTGACTACACAGTGAACTCGCTAATAAGCTGGCAAGCCACCGATGCACTTGAGCTTGTGCTTAGCGCTCAACACTACGGTGAGACAGAAAGCCCTACGGCCAGCGTTAATTCGGGCGCCGTTATCGAAGCTGATGATCGCGAAGCCTATACCATAACCAACATTAACGCCATTTACGCGTTTGACGAAAACTTAAGCTTCAACGTGTCGGTTAAGAACTTGTTTAACGAAAGCGTTAAGCGTGAAGGTACACAAGCATCTAACGCAGGGGCGAATACTTTCAATGAACCAGAAAGAAGCTTCTTGTTGTCTGCTACTTACCAGTTCTAATACTTAGCAAGCAGTAACAAGACATTAAAAATGCCGGCCTCGATAGCGATATCGACGTGCCGGCAATCTCATTAATTCAGCCAAGAGATGTAAGGGATTTGAATGAAAGTTAAAAGAAGTGCAGCGCTTTCTTTTGTACTGGTATCACTTGCCGTGGCCTCATCAGGTATTGTGATGGCAGCAACAAAAGCCAGCGATATCGACGGGCTCACTGAAAAGTGGATTAGCATTGAGCGCCAGACGCAAAAGCTAGAAAACGAGTGGCGTGAATCAGAGCCTGCATTGCGTCAGCGTATTCAACTGCTTAAAGCTGAACGTACTCAGCTGCAGAGTATGATTGACGAAAGTAAGGCTGCAACCACCGACGTAGAAGCCCAGCGAGAAGCACTGCTTTCTGAGCAAAGTGAGCTTGAAGCACAACAGGGTGGGGTAGAGCGTGCATTGACTGGAGTAGTAGGCCAAGTAGACAGCCTTTACTCGTCGCTGCCTGAAATTATTCGCCAGACGTGGGATAAAGAGCAAGCCGAATTAGCGGCTGACGCCGACACGTCAAATAAGCTTCAGGTCACCCTTGCAAAACTTTCATCCCTTGCGCAATTCAATAGCAAACTTCTGGTTAACGAAACCGTAATGCGTGCTCCTGATGACAAAGATGTATTAGTTAAGCAGTTCTTTGTTGGCAGCAGCTATGCGTGGTTTACCAACGCCGATGGTCAATATCAGGGTGTGGGTCGCGTTCGAAACGGGGAATGGCAGTGGCAATTTAGTGACAATGTAGATAGCAAAGCGGTGGCCCTTGCCGTTGCTATTTTCGAGAAGAAGCATGAGCCCGATTTTGTTTCTTTACCACTTACGCTGGCTCAAGGAGAAGGTGAATGAAATGCTTATCTCACGTCCTCACAACATTTAATCCAATGTTGAGATCCTTTCTCATCGCAGCATGTGTTGCTTTGTGTGCAGCTGTGGTTTGTGTACCGGCAGTGGCAGCGCCTGAAGATAGCATGCTGGCCAATATTAAAGACGCGAAAGCGCGTCTGGATCGCACTGAAAGTAAAATTAGTAAAGAGCGGGTAGCGCTGGCTAATGAATTGCGTGCGCTTGAACAGCAGGTAATGAAACTGCGCAATGAAACCACGGTAGCCCGCCGTAAAATGGACGAAAGAACCCTTAGTCTTTCACAGTTAGAAAATCGCCTATCGAGCTGGAGCGAGCAACAAGAGTTCCAACAAAATTTGTTGAGCCGTTTCCTGCTTCAAACTGGTGTAGACAGTCTGTCATTAAGCGAAATGAGCTTGTCTGACAAAGTCCAGAAAGTGGGTGAAAAAGCGAAAGAGTTTGCCAATCAACAAACCCCTAATTTCAGTGCAGGAAAGGTTGTACTGGCGAATGGCGAAGTGACCCAAGCAAAAGTGCTTACTCTTGGCCCGGTGACGTGGTATCTGGCGCAAGCACAAAACGTTGCGGGTACGGCAGAGCGTAAGCAAGACCTGTTTACCTCTACGTCCACTTTTTCAGATACGGATACCGAAAGCCTTGCAAGCTTGGCAAGCAGCGGCAATGGCAGCATTAAAATAGATCCTACCCTTGGCCGCGCAGCAACGCGCGAGCAAGCGTCAGAAGGGGTAATTGAACATGTAGTGAAAGGCGGAGTGTGGGTGATCCCTATCGTTTTGTTTGCCCTTCTCGCTACACTTATCGCACTGTTTAAAGTTATTCAGCTATGGCGCTTACCGAAGGTTAAGCAAGTAGCATCAGGCAAAGCTCTGGTGAACATGGTGGGCAGTTCAGGTGTGGGCTTCTTTGATGGCATGCAGCGCGAGCTGTATGACATAACTAAGCGTGCAAGCACGCCAACTGAACGCGACGACGAACTGTTTTCTGCACTCCAGCAAGACAAAATCAAGCTAGAAAAATACAACGGCACCATTGCTGTAACTGCTGCCGTTGCACCCTTGCTAGGTCTTCTAGGTACGGTAAGCGGCATGATTGAAACCTTTAGAATGATGACGGCATTTGGCTCAAGCGACCCCGAAGTTATTTCTGGCGGGATCGCTAAAGCCTTAGTTACGACAGAGTTAGGCTTAGTTGTGGCCATACCGGCATTAATTCTAAATGCCGTACTCTCTCGCAAAGCGCGACATTACTACGAAGAGCTCGAAAGTTTCGCGCTTGTACTTAGCAATGACGAGCCTGACGTTGCTGAGAAAAGCGACCAAAAGAGTGATGGTCAAAAGCAAGCGAGCGCAAGCTAATGATTGAACAGCTAGCGGGGAATGCATTGTGTTGGTTAATGCTGCTGGTGGCATGGTTTGCTTACCAGCAAATCTTTGTGTTGTTTACTACACGCAAAGAGATAGCCCAAGTGCGTGATGGAGAGAAAGAGCTAACAAAGCGAGAAATGGTACCTGCCGTGCTGGTTAGTGCTCTTCCCTTGATGGGCCTGCTAGGAACAATAGCAGGCCTACAAGTGAGCTTCACCGGAATGATGTCGTTAGGTGTCGATAGTCAAGTCGTCACTGGTGGCATTGCCGATGCACTTTTTACCACTCAGCTTGGCTTAACCTTGGCTATTCCTGGCTGGCTTTTGTTGATGTTTGTTAATGGTGCGGTAAAGCGTGCCGTAGCAAGGGAGGCGTAAACATGGCAAGTCGATTACAGCGACGCCTTGAAAACCAGCAAGCGCAAGGCATTGATATGTCTCCGCTACTAGACGTGGTTTTTATACTTTTAATTTTCTTTATCGTTTCAACAGTGTTTGTAAAAGAGACTGGGGTAGAGGTAGATAAACCACAGGCAATATCAGCACAAAAGCTCGATCAAATGGCCATTATGCTGGCAATTACCCGAACCGGTGAAGTGGTGTATGACAGTGCCAATATCGGTGTGAGCGGTGTGCGCTCTACCGTTGAGCAATTGTTGATGAAAGAACAACGCCCAGTAGTCATTCAGGTAGATAAAGCCGTTCGCTCTGAATTACTGGTAGAAGTCATAGATGAAGCCAAACTGGCGGGTGCCGACACGGTAAATCTCGCCACTTTGAAGCCATAGCGAACGAGGCAAAATTCAATGAAATACAATCTTCAACCTTCTCTACTTAGCGGTGCGGTGCTCGTTAGTGCGCTTGGCGTTATGTGGCTAGGGCACTTTTTGTCTAATCTGCAGCCCGACACTATGGTTGTGCGCAAGTTAGACATTGCGGTAACGCCTCCACCACCGCCGCCCCCTAAAACGCAAAATGTAGTGGAAGAGACTGAACTTGTTATGCAGGTAGAGGGCAGTGGCGCAGCCATGACCATGGCGGATTTAAGTGTTGAGCCAGATATTCAAGTGCCAAAGCCCGACATGCCAAATGTCAAAGTGACCCAAACCCAATGGGATATGCCTGATATTGAATTGGACGCCTTTGGGCTAAGCGAACTGGATTCAAAGCCTACCTTGCTGACTCCGGTCAAAATACGTTTCCCCAAACGACTTAAAAAGCAAGGCATCAAGCGGGTGATTGTAAAGCTCGACGTCATTATTGACGAACACGGCAACGTAAAGCTGATGGATATTGTCGAGAACCCGCATCACGAGCTCAATAAAGAAATAATGCGTTTTGTTAAAGCCAGCAAATTTACATCGCCCTACAAAGAAGATGAAGCGGTGAAGGCGCGTTTTATTTGGCCTGTAGTTATAGAGGCCTAATAGAAGCCTATTAAAGGCCTAGTTTAGCGCAATAAAGCGAAATAGAAGCTAAAGAATTTAGAGGTTGATTGAGACAATGTTAAACAAGATTACAGCCGTAACTGTCCTCAGCTGTGTAGTGAGCGCGCTGGCTTTTGTTAAGCCAGTAAGTGCGAAAATAACGGTGGAATTGGAAGAACCCGATTGGCAGTTTGTCATGCGTCAGCATCATAGAGATGATCATCGTGAACGTATATCCCGTGAAGAAGGTGAGTTTATCGGGCGCATTCAGGCCGACTTGCAAGCAGGCAATTATTCAAACGTTGCCAGCGCATTTGCAACCCAAGATATTTCTCAATTTAGTCCACGCTTGCGTGAGCTTTACGGACAAGTGCTATTGAATGAGAAAAACTACGCACTTGCCGAAAAAGTGCTGTTAGACGTTATCGATGCTATGCCAAACCTTCCATCGGCGCACAGAAGTTTGAGCATGGCGTATTTAATGACAGATAAATTGGCCAAAGCACGCACTCATTTAACTAAAAGCGTAGAACTAGGTATTCAAGATGCCCAACTTTTCGGGCAGCTAGCCTATACCAATGTTCAGCTTGGAAAACCTGTCACCGCTATTAGTGCTTATCAAAATGCGTTGATGCTCGAACCTGAAAACAAGCAATGGTATCAAGGTTTATTGTTCGCGCTTATTGAAAGTAATGCACTTGCACAGGCGGAAAGCTTGCTAAGCGAAATGTTGGTAGATGATGAAAGTAATCAGCAGCTTTGGCTCCAACGGGGACAAATAGCGTTAAAGCAGGGTGACATGGTAAAGGCGCTGAGCAGCTTAGAGACTGCCCTTTCTTTAGGTGACCGCTCGCTGTCGAACTTGATTTCAGTGGCCAAATTGCACGTTTCTGACGGCAGTCCGCGGCGCGCAGCAGACATACTGGCTACCCATGCGAAGACTTTCATTACCGACAAAGATGGGGAAGGCTTCGACGCTTACTCCAAAATAGCGGCTTACTTAGCGGCTAATGAGCAGTGGTCTGATTTAGGTAAATTAACGCAAGCTGCCGACAACAATGTGAAAAAGCTCACGACCTCTAAAGCAGCTACGCTTAATGTACTTAAAGCTCAGTTAGCTATGGGCAAAGGGCAAAGCAAAACGGCAATTTCCCTTTTAACCAAAGCCATTGCTGACGCCCCTGACAATGGTGAGGCGCTGTTGTCTCTTGCTTCACTTTATCGTCAGCAGAACAACGTCGAACGTGCCAAAATGACCTATCTACGAGCTGAGTCACTCGCCGACGTTAAACAGCGCGCCATGCTCGGGCGTGCGCAAATTGCCATAGATCAGCGTCAGTACCAAGATGCACTTACGCTTTTACGACAAGTCTATAAATCGTACCCATCCCGTTCTGATTTACTTGGCAACATCCAGTCACTAGAAAACCTAGTGAAGAACACAATATGAAAAGCCAAACGGTGAACCGCGTCGCCATAAATCGTGAACGATTGGATGTCGCACTTAGAACGCTGATTGCTGTGGCACTGGGCTACGCTTTTTCAGCGTGGCTAAGCAGTGCTATCGCCAATTTTATAGGGGCTGACGGACGAGAGCACGAAGTGCTGGTAAGAATGCTGTTCTTTTGTGTTTACTGCACCTTCATCCTTTTTACGTTCATCTTTGATACGACGAAAAAGGCGTCCATCATAATGACAGCGCTCTCTGCGTTAGCCTTATGTCTTTATTCAATCAGTACAGGGCTTTAACATGAAAGGGAATGTCAGAAAGTCTATGACGTGGCTTCATACTTGGAGCTCGATACTTGTTGGTTGGTTACTCTTTGCGATTTTTTTTACCGGTACGCTGTCGTTTTTTAGAACCGAAATAACCTATTGGATGCAGCCAGAACAACACGCCGCAGTACCCAGCGAAAAGGCGCTAGAGCACGGTTTACGTTATCTTGCGATCAATGCGCCCAATGCAAGTGAATGGCAACTCTCACTACCAGATGCGCGCTCGAATACACTCGACTTGTCGTGGCGCGACGCTAATGCAGGTAACGAGCGTCGTCGAGGTCCACGGGTCATGTTGAACCCGTCCACGGGTGAAGAGATAAAAGTAAGGGAAACGGCCGGTGGCAACTTCCTTTATCGTTTTCATTTCGAGTTATACGGCATAGACAGAACCGTTGGACGCTGGATAGTAGGCGTAGTCAGTATGATGATGTTTGTTGCTATTATCAGCGGCGTCATCATGCACAGAAAAATCTTTGCCGATTTCTTTATGTTCAGGCCAAAGAAGAAGCTGCTGAGCTGGATAGATGGGCACGCCATAAGTGCGGTATTAGCACTACCATTTCATATCATGATCACCTTTTCTGGTTTGATTCTATTAGGCGCCACGCTATTGCCTTTTAACAGCGAGGAGCGCGTGCGGCACCGTCCTCAAGGTACAGAAGTACGCCAGAATGCGCAGCAGCAAAATCTAGCTTCACCAGACATTAATGCCTTATTGGCCTTACCCATCTCTTCGATGATTGCTCACGCTGAGCGCACATGGCAGGTGCCGGTTGAAAGCCTATCTATTACTCACCCGGGTAAAGCTAACGCTCAGTTTACGCTAAGTGGGAACAACAGAACGCAGTTAAGTGCGGGGCGTGGAGGAAGTAGTGCGCTGGTATTTAACGCACAAGGCGAAGTCATTAACGAGCGCCCAGCCTCAGTAGCCGCTAACGCCAGCCAGGCGACGTATAACTATTTGGATATGCTACATCAAGCGCGCTTCGCCGATACCCTTACTCGCTGGTTACTATTTTTTGCCGGTATTCTGGGTACCATTATGGTGGGAACGGGCTCTGTTTTGTGGGTAGTGAAACGGGCAAAGCAGCAGCTTGGAGAGTTTGGTTTTGAATTGGTCAGAGGCAGTAATATAGGCTGCATTGCAGGATTAATGTGTGCGACCGGTGGCTACTTTTGGGTAAATAGACTACTTCCTGCTGATCTAACGTCTCGAAGCTTATGGGAAATTAAGGTGTTTTTCGCAATATGGCTGGTGTGTGTGGTTGCAGGGTTTATTTGGCGAGACAAAAAAGGGTGGGTAATTCAACTTGGCTTTGCAGCAGTGTTGTTTGCGCTTGTACCTTTGCTTGACCACCTCACCTCAGCAACAGGCTTAGATTTCGCGGTTGCAAATGGTGATAGCCTGAGAGTGGGTTTTGACCTTATGTGCATAACACTTGCGGCAGTACTCGGCTATGCTGCTTACCACGTCAAAAAAGCCAAAGCCGTGAAAGCAAAACGGGTGAGCAGTACTCCGTCACCTAAGCGAAAAGACAGAACTCGCCAAGATAAGCCGCAAGGTGACAACAGCGAGGCATTAATATGAGTATCATTCTGGATGTGGTGTTCGCATTTGTGCTTACTTATTTGAGTTTCTTACTACTCTCGCTTGGCAACAAGAAGCATGCCGGTATCACTCGACTAACCAGTACACCTTCACCACTACTTTTAATTGTGCTTCATAGTTTGGCGTATTTGCTTATGGCAATAAGCCTCATGAACTGCATAGACGTGTGGAAGACCGAAATTGGCGTGGTGGTATGGATAGGGCTTTTACAGCTTGCAAGCGTGATGGTTTCAGCAACGTTTACCTATTTACCTACCCTTTACAC
Source organism: Alteromonas sp. MmMcT2-2 (assembly GCF_022348305.1). NCBI lineage: Bacteria > Pseudomonadati > Pseudomonadota > Gammaproteobacteria > Alteromonadales > Alteromonadaceae > Alteromonas > Alteromonas sp. MmMcT2-2. The sequence continues at coordinate 5,953 of NZ_JAKRFA010000052.1, read as the reverse complement.
CGTGGTGTGTAATTACCTATTGCTTGTCGCTTTTTGGGGGCCTCGTTTACGCGAAAAGTGAAGCAATACTTAAAGGTTGTTGAGCAAAAAACACAATAATGAGAATAAATCTCATTTACATTGAAAAGGGTGGAAATATCTGTATTATCTAGCCCGTTGAATTAATCAATATCACCGAGTAGTACAGAGAGTTAGCAACGAAATTATGAGTTTTTCTTTAGGCGGCATCCGCCAATGGCACTGGATTAGTGGCGCAGTCTGTCTGGTCGGGATGATGTTATTTGCCCTAACGGGGATTACGCTAAATCACGCTGCAGACATTCCGGCGAACAGAACTGTAACGTCAGCTGAATCAAGCTTACCACCGTTGGTTGTCGAACAATTGGTTTCTCTGGACACCGGTGACATAGCCATTCCAAGCGAACTCGTCGCGTTTATGCAGTCGCAAGAGGGCATTTCACTACCTTCATCGGTGACGGGAGAGTGGGATGGTATTGAATTTTATGCTGCGTGGCCCGGACCCGGTGCTGACAGTTGGATAGCAGTAGATGCTGAACTTGGCACAGTGACTTATGAAAACGTTGATAGAGGATGGATATCTTATTTCAATGACCTGCATAAAGGGCGGAACACGGGAAATGCCTGGCGCTGGTTTATCGATATCTTCGCTGTTGCCTGCATTGTTTTTAGCGTAACAGGGCTGCAACTATTAATGCGTCACTCGAAAACGCGCGCGTCTACTTGGCCCATTACTACGCTCGGTGTGCTCATCCCGTTTGTCATTATTTTACTGTTTGTGCACTAGCGCGACGCTAGTGGCACGTACCTACACAATTTTAAGGAGTGTTTACATGAAAATGCGAAAAGGCGCAGTTATCGCATCGACTTTATTAAGTATGACATTTGCCTCTGGCGCTATTCACGCTGCAAGCCAAGCCAAACTTGACGTGGCCTTACCGCAACTTGATGTGGCTGAATATCACAAACCTTATCTTGCCGTGTGGATTGAAGACAGTAAACGCAAGGCTACTCAAGTCGCCGTATGGTACGACGTTGAAATGCGTGAAGACAAAGGGAAAGAATGGCTTAAAGACTTGCGCCAATGGTGGCGTCGTGGTGGGCGAAGCCTTGATTTGCCTTATGACGGACTTACCAGTGCAACAAAAGGCCCAGGCGATTACAGCCTTGATTCGCAGTTAAATAAGGCGCTAGTAGAACTGCCAGAGGGCGATTACACGCTTCGCGTTGAGGCATCACGAGAAGTAGGCGGAAGAGAAGTACTGTCTCTGCCATTTTCATTACCGCTATCTGCTGCGTCACTACCGGTAGAAGTGAAAGGAAATTCAGAACTTGGGCGTGTTGTACTGCGTCTGGAAGACTAATCTGCTGAGGCGCTAATTCAACGCTCACTCAGTAGAGATCCAATAAGAGGACATTATGAAAAAACTATCAGTAAAAGCTTCAGCCATTGCGCTAGCAGCAACACTTGCCGTGTCATTTTCAGCCAGTGCGCATCGCGCGTGGTTACTTCCAAGCTCTACCGTACTATCAGGTGAAGAAGCTTACGTGACGTTTGATGCTGCTATTTCAAATACTATTTTTCACCCTGACCACTTCGCAATGAACGCCAGTAACTTAGTGGTTCAATCACCAGAAGGTGAAGCCGTAGACGTAGAAAATATGGCGCGCGGTAAGTACCGAACCACGTTCGATTTGAAATTAAACAAAGAAGGTACATACAAACTTACGTCTGCCAGCAATGGCATTCGCGCATTTTGGCGAGATGAAGAAGGAAAGCGCAAGATGTGGCCCGGCCGTGGTGAAGAATATAAGCCGGAAGAGTTCGCAACAGCCGTGCCTAAGAAAGCAAAAGATCTTCGCGTAATGCAAAGCTCTCGCCGCGTAGAAACGTTTGTTACTCTTGGTGCGCCATCGAACAAGGTGTTCACGCCTGATAACGTGGGTTTAGAGCTAGTGCCAGTGACTCACCCTAATGATTTATTCGCCACCGAAACGGCAACGTTCAAGTTACTTATTGACGGTGAGCCTGCGGTTGGCGCCGAGGTGGAAGTTGTGCGCGGTGGTATGCGCTACAGAAATGATCAGGAAACGATTAAAGTCACGTCTGACAAAAATGGTCAGATTGAAATTACATGGCCGCAAGCCGGTATGTACTTTGTAGAAATTGGCTATGAAGACGATAAAGCGCAAAAGCCTGCAACGTCTCGTAACGGTAGCTACTCAGGCACATTTGAAGTACTTCCGCTGTAATAACCGTACGTTATTGCGCAGCTAGGGGCTGTAAACGTTCTTTGAATACTCACAGAGCAACAGCCTCTAATGTCTCTAGCCATTTCAATACAACGGCATAAAAGTTAAGCACATGACAGAAACACACCGTCTACTCATAGCAATAGTAAGCATTGGCCTGTATATGCTGTGGGTAGCGGTGTTATTTTTTAAATATCGAAAGCAAAACAACTATGCGGTATCAGGCGAGGAGACCCTTGTCGTATACGCAAGCCAAACCGGTACGGCCGAAAAAATTGCCCGCGCAAAGGCCGCGGCGCTATCACAGCAAGAGCAAACGTCGGTAGTGTCCATGGCATCTTTGAAACTCAACACGTTAAGTAGTGTGTCGAAAGTCATTTTTGTTGTGAGTACCTACGGTGAAGGCGAACCCCCTGATGCGGGTAGAACCTTTAGTAAAGCGCTAAAAAAAGCGTCGTCGAATCAATCTGATTACCTGTCCCACCTGTCTTTTGAAGTGGTGGGATTAGGCGATAAGCAATACGCCGCGTTTTGCCAATTCGCAGTCACGTTGTTTGATAATATCAGTGCACTAGGCGCACGTGCGCTTTCTCCGCTAACGACATTAGATTCAGGGAAAGGTGAGCATTTGTCTTTGCTTGGTTCGTTGCCACAGGATGAACAGCACCCCACCCATGCTTTCACACTGAAAAATCGGGTTCAATTAAATGAAATAAGTCTAGCTTCTGGCGAGATTTCAAACGAACCCTCTAACCAGTCTGAGAGCAAACCTTCGAACTCAGCGTCGCCAGGCCTGTTCGGCTTGTCTTTGAACGTTGACCATTCTAATCATACACAAGAATTACATGAACAATGGGAAGCGGGAGACGTGTTGGAAGTCCTTATTCCTCAGCAAGGGCAGTCACCGATTGTAAGCCGAAGCTACACCATTGCGTCGGTACCACAAGAACACGACGTAAAGCTCGTAGTTCGACAGCTGGTTAAAGACAACGGCCAACTTGGGCTAGGTTCTGGATTACTTACCCGTTCTTTACCTGTATCTCAGTCAGTACAGGCCTACATTCGGAAAAATACCAGCGCTATTATTACTAATACTCAGTGCCCATTGTTATTAATTGCTGCGGGTAGCGGCATTGCGGGGGTACGAGCTCAGCTTGCAAAACGCGCATTGCTTGAGAACGCTGGGCCAGTTTGGATATTTTTTGGCGAACGTCATCCCATGCAAGATGATGTGCTTGATAAAACGCTATCGCCTTTCCAGAATAGTGACTGTATTTTTAAAAAGTCAGTTATTTTCTCCCGACAGAAAGGTGGTGGTTATGTTCAACAGCGTCTTGTTGAGCAGCGAGATGAGGTTAAATCCTTCTTAGGCGATACCGGACAAGTATACGTATGTGGGCATTTTGAGGGAATGGGCCAAGGCGTTGACATGGCTTTGCAGTCCATACTTGAAGCGCAAGCCTACAATGCGCTAGCTGACGAAGGACGTTATCACCGCGACCTTTACTAATGTGGAGAACAGCAGGCAATTAATGTCTGTTTTGCGCTTTCCTGTTTCACCGCTGAATCATCGCTAATAAACCTCAAAAGCCTTACAGCTAAATCCCAAACTTTGAGTTAGACTTTAGTCTAATGTGTCAGGCCCTTGCCTTGTCGCATGTTTAAATATGCGCAACAGTACGTTGGGCATACCTTAAATAGGTGTTTTCTTATTCAGGTATGACCTTTCGCCACCGATAATTGGTGTAATGTTTGAACTGAAAATAAGAAAATCAACAGGCTAGGGGCTGCTGACCTTTGTTGTACGTTTAAACCAAAATTCGTACACCAAAGAACAATAGACCCTAGGGCCTGTCGATAAAACAAATTAGGACGACAGTATGCAGTCTATTGCCATTGTTATACTGGGCATCATCGGAATGTTGCTCGGCTGGTTCGTATATTCGAAGTTTATTGCGAGCCGTATATTTAAGTTGGATGATAGTTTTGTAACACCAGCCCATACAATGAAAGATGGGGTGGACTATGTTCCCACCAATAAAGTTGTATTGTGGGGGCACCATTTCACTTCCGTGGCGGGGGCAGCACCCATCGTAGGTCCAGCTATTGCTGTCTACTGGGGATGGGTTCCTGCGGTACTTTGGGTTGTGTTCGGTACGATATTATTTGCCGGTGTGCACGATATGGGCGCCTTATGGGCCAGCGCACGCCACAAAGGCAAATCAATGGGCGCGCTGTCTGAGACCGTCATCGGAAAACGCTCTCGTTCACTATTTATGATAGTGATCTTCCTAGTACTCTTAATGGTTAATGCGGTATTTGGCGTGGTTATCGCGAACTCTTTTGTCTCCCAACCCAATGCGGTATTCCCAGCTTGGATGGCAATCGCAGTTGCATTAGTCATAGGTCAATTGCTTAAACGTAATTTCAGCCTCATACCCTTATGTATTGTGGGGATTATTGTGCTTTACGCATCGGTGTATGCGGGCAGTTATATCCCACTAAGTCTGCCGGAAACCATGTTTGGTTTAGCAGATAAAGCAAACTGGATCATTATCTTATTTATTTACGCCGCTATTGCATCGCTGTTACCAGTTTGGATGCTGTTACAGCCTCGTGATTTCATTAACGGTATGCAATTACTTGTTGGCTTGTTCCTGCTTTATGGTGCTGTGTTCTTTGCTATGCCGGATATCACGGCGCCAGCGTTTAACGCTCAAACCGCTGTCGATTCTCCAAGTCTAATCCCGCTGTTGTTCGTTACTATTGCGTGTGGCGCTGTTTCTGGTTTCCACGGTATTGTGTCTTCAGGTACCAGCTCTAAGCAGCTAGACAAAGAGACCGATGCACGCTTTGTTGGTTATCTAGGCGCGGTCGGTGAAGGCTCACTAGCACTTATTACCATTGTCGCTGTAAGCGGCGTTGCGTTTGCAGCTTCTCCAGAAGAATGGCACGAAGTATACAGCCACTTGGGTGCGGGTAGCGTGGGTGCATTTATCACTGGTGGTGCGAACCTAATTCAGCAGGGTTGGGGGTTACCGGTAGATTTCTCGTCAACGATCCTTGCGGTAATGGTTGTTCTATTTGCTGGCACCACCATGGATTCGGGCGTGCGTCTGCAGCGCTACATAATCCAAGAATGGGGCGATATCTATTCAATTGGTGCACTAAAGAACGGCGTGGTTGCAACGCTCGTAGCTGTTGGATGTTGTTTATTGCTGGCCTTCGGTGCAGGTGGTGCGTCAGGCAGTGGCGGTATGATTATTTGGCCGTTATTCGGTTCTACTAACCAGATACTAGCCAGTTTAACCCTGTTAGTAATCTCGGTTATGCTGATTAAATTAGGTCGACCAGCGAAATATACGCTGATTCCAATGGTGTTTGTACTGATTATGGCCTTCTTTGCTGGGCTTATTAAACTTAAAGAATACTACGTTGAAGGTAACTATCTATTGGTATTCTTAGACGCAGTAGTACTTATTGTGTCTGTGCTTGTTATGCTTGAAGCTTTTTCTGTGGTGTCAAAACTCAAAAAGGAATCGAAGCTTAAAAAAGAGCAAGCCAACGGATAAGTCACTAGGGTCTGTATATGGTCTCCCCCATTATTGCAAGAGTAAACATGCTGTTTTGACTAAAATGGTTTGCGTCCGTATATCCGGCTTCTCGTTGAAGTATTTTCACT
>NZ_JAKRFA010000051.1:0-23081 GCF_022348305.1 Alteromonas sp. MmMcT2-2 | reverse complement strand
TACTTCAACGAGAAGCCGGATATACGGACGCAAACCATTTTAGTCAAAACAGCATGTTTACTCTTGCAATAATGGGGGAGACCATATACAGGCCCTAGGACGTGTCGGCCTAATTTATTAAAGCCTAGACCACATTCAGCCACTTGTATTAATGCGTGGCGAGTTTTTCGACGCTGCTACGCTATTTTTTACATATTTACCCTGCAAAAGACAGCAGATAAACGTCTAATTTTTTAGTCGAGAAATTTTGAATGGTATTGCGTAACTTTATCTGTAAGCCATTTTGTAAATACCTGAAAGCGTGCTTGAGAATGAGTTTCTTTGTGTGTGGCCAGCCAGAATGTACGCTTAATGTGAATCTCGTTTTCAATGAGTCGAACTAAGCCTGGCTGAGTTTCAGCCATAAATTTAGGTAAAATGCCTACCCCTGCGCCATTTACAAGCATTTGATATTGCGCATTAATACTGGTGCTGCGAAGCGCACTTAACTGTGACAAAGCAGTCTCTTCAATGAACTTTAATTGAGGAGCGTAAACCAAATCGGGCACGTAACTCACTAAATTGAAGGCGGTGAGCTCTTGTAATGTTTGTGGTTCGTTGTCGCTGATAAGGGACTGGTGGGTATAAAGATAGAGGTTATAGTCAGTTAATTTTTGTGTAACCAGCAAGCCTTTACTGGGCTTTTCTAACAAGATAGCCATATCGGCTTCTCGTTTGTTCAGGTTTAAAAAGCCGCTGGTTGCCACAAGCTCAATACTGATCCCCGGATACTGCTTTTTAAAATCGGGTAGTAAAGGCGCTAAAAACCAGCTACCGAAACCTTCAGAAACACTCACTCTGATCGTACCTGCCAAATGCGAGCGTTCATCACCTAATTCATTTTGTGCCTCTAGAAAGTAATGCTCTGCTTTTTCAATATACGTAACTAACTCACTGCCATGGGTGGTAAGCACATACCCCTTTTTAGTTAGCTCGAACAACTTGCAATTTAATGAGTCCTCCAGTTTTTTTACACGACGAATTAATGTCGTAGGGTCTACCTTCAAGCCTTTAGCTGCAATAGCTACACGACCATTTCTTGCCAAACCAAGAAACAAACGCATGTCGTCCCAATTCACTTAAACACCTGCATTTTTACAGCATCATACTGCAAGTATATGTATTGTCTTTGCAAACACAAGGTTTCAATATTGTTAAAAATCACAGGAGCTATGTCATGAGAAAGATTGTTCACTTTATTGCAGGTAAAGATTTTGAGGATAGCAGCGAAAATACCGCGTCGGTATTTGCGCCCAACACAGGTGAAGTTCAGGCTGAAGTAAGCTTGGCTAACACTTCAACTTTGGCCTATGCAATTGAAACAGCCCAAGCTGCACAGGTTGAGTGGGCAGCAACAAATCCTCAACGACGCGCTCGTGTTATGTTCAAGTTTAAAGAGTTGGTTGAAGCAAACCGCGATCGCTTAGCGGCACTATTATCAAGCGAGCACGGTAAAGTGTTGATTGATGCGCAAGGTGATATTCAGCGTGGCCTTGAAGTTATCGAGTTTGCCTGTGGAATCCCTCATGCACAAAAAGGTGAATATACCGAAGGCGCAGGCCCAGGAATCGATGTGTACTCCATGCGCCAAGCACTTGGTGTAGTGGCAGGTATTACGCCATTTAACTTCCCGGCCATGATCCCAATGTGGATGTTCGGTGTGGCAATTGCCTGCGGTAACGCGTTCATTTTAAAGCCATCAGAGCGCGATCCGTCAGTACCTGTTGAACTGGCAAAGCTTATGATTGAAGCAGGCCTTCCTGCAGGTGTACTTAACGTTGTACACGGTAACAAAGAAGTGGTTGATGGTATTTTAGATCATCAAACTATTAAGGCGGTGAGCTTTGTAGGCTCTTCTGATATCGCTAATTACGTGTACGAGCGTGGCGCTCGTGCAGGTAAGCGCGTTCAAGCTATGGGCGGCGCGAAAAACCACGGCATTGTAATGCCTGATGCAGATCTAGATCAGGTGGTAACCGACTTAGTTGGTGCTGCATACGGCAGTGCCGGTGAACGCTGTATGGCGCTACCGGTTGTCGTTCCAGTGGGCGATGAAACCGCTGAGAAACTGAAAGCCAAGCTTATTCCGGCTATTAAAGACATTATGGTAAGTCATAGTGAAGATCCTAACGCTCATTATGGCCCTGTGGTTACTGCTGCTCACAAAGAGCGCGTTGAAGGCTATATCGACCTTTGCATAGAAGAAGGTGCTGAGCTTGTTTACGACGGCAGAACCAGTCAGATCCCAGACGACAGTCAAGGCTACTTCATCGGCCCAACGTTCTTCGACCACGTGACCAAAGACATGCGCTCATACCAAGAGGAGATTTTTGGTCCAGTGCTGCAAATGGTGCGCGCGAAAGATTTCAACGAAGCGGTTAACTTAGCAAGTGATCATCAATACGGTAACGGTGTTGCTATGTACACCCGTAACGGCCATGCGGCGCGCGAATTTGCGCAACGTGTAAACGTGGGCATGGTAGGGATTAATGTACCTATTCCAGTGCCAGTTGCTTACCACACTTTTGGGGGCTGGAAGCGCTCTGCATTTGGTGATACCAACCAGCACGGTATGGAAGGGGTGAAATTCTGGACCAAGGTTAAGACCATTACGCAGCGCTGGCCTGATGGCTCAGATACGAACGACAACGCCTTTGTTATTCCAACCATGGGCTAAGTGAGGAGACTATTATGACCACAGTTGCATTTATTGGCCTAGGTAATATGGGCTCAGGGATGGCAGATAACCTAGTTAAGAACGATTACAACGTATTGGCTTTTGACTTAAGCGAAGCGGCACTGGCCAAAGCCAAAGAAGCAGGCTGCACTATTGCGCAAAGTACCGAGCAAGCTGCTGCTGAGGCCGACATCGTTATTACTATGTTACCAGCAGGCAAGCACGTAAAAGATATCTATTCAAATCAGATCTTGGCTTCTGTCCGCGAAGGCACCTTGCTTATTGATTGCTCCACCATCGACGTAGAAACGGCGAAGAGTGTGTCAGAATTAGCTGAGAAAAAAGGCCTTAAAATGCTGGATGCGCCAGTTTCTGGTGGTGTTGCAGCGGCTGCAGGCGGCACACTCACGTTTATGGTGGGTGGCGACGCTGATGCCTTTGACAAAGCCCATGGTGTACTTAGCGCAATGGGCAAAAAAATCGTCCATGCGGGCGGCCATGGTGCGGGACAAGCAGCAAAGATTTGTAACAACATGTTACTTGGCGCGACCATGATTGCGACGTGTGAAAGCTTCCAGCTGGCACAAAAACTAGGCTTAGATGCGCAAGTGTTCTTCGATATCGCGTCAAATGCCTCGGGACAGACATGGTCAATGACCACCTACTGCCCTGTAAAAGGTGTGGGGCCACAAAGCCCTGCTGATAACGATTTTGCTGGCGGTTTCGCTTCTGCGCTTATGCTCAAAGACTTGGGGCTGGCCATGCAGGGCGCGAAGGGCGTCAACGCGCAAGTACCTATGGGTGAGCTTGCTGCAAAGTGGTTTGAAATGCATTGCGAAGAAGGCAATGCAGGGATGGATTTCTCTTCAATAATCAACCGATTAGCGTAAGAGAAAACCAACAGTTCTCCGACGGCTACTTTCCCTCAGAAGAGGTGGCCTTCTTACTGAGCGAGTAAAGAATTTTACTCGCTCTTTTTTTATCATTTCCCTACCTATCTCGCTTGTTTTTGCGCTGTTGTTACCTCGCTAGCTCCCTTACCAAGCGGAATTATTCCTTTGTTATTTGGTATTCCCTTTTCATCATCCAGAAGCCATTTTTAGGTGGCTTATTCGTTCTCACTCACATAGTTAAAACGAGCCAATTCGGCGTTCCGTCTACATCTTGCAGTCCCGTATTTAGCCTAAGAAATTTACACTGCATTAAAGGGCTAAATTTTATACACCCTTATGCAAAGCGATACTTTTATAACCGAGAAAATATTATACGTTTTAATGACTTACTTAATTCACTAAGCAATTTCACTAAACACATTGGTTCTCTTTATCGCTCACTTAGAGCGCGCTTTGAGAAACAGAGTGTCGCTAATTTCTAACGTTCAATTTCCTAAATTCAGTAAGTAAAAATAAAAGGAACACACTATGAAAAAGCGTATTGTTGCCGCTTCGACGGCAATTGTAGCTATTGGTTGTATTTTCGCCTTTATCGATACAGCCCCCTCGGGCAAAAAAGAGGTAGCAGCGGCGAATGCTGAGACAAAACCTGTTGGTAAAGAAAGCGCTATTGAAGGGCAACGAAACGGCAAAGTGTTATCGACCGGTGTCGATAACTTCAAACCCAAAAATGAAGCCGAGCTAAAAGCTCAGGCTACAACTACTACTAACGGTAAATCAGAGAAAGACACCATCGTCTGGACAACATCAGAAGATGGCAAAAAGGTACTTGAAGCAGAAGGCTATATTCCCGCTGACGTAACCGATGAAGCTTACATTGAGCTTGATCGTGAAGAATTAATGACGGTAGAAGTTGGCGAGTATCTCGATTTATACATCCCACAGTTTGGTGGCAGTTACACCGGTGAAGTTGACCACGTTATCACTCACCCAAACGGCGATCGTACCGTAGAGGCCCACATCCCAGGTGCAGGCTCTCTCTACGCCGCCGTTATAACGCTTGGCGAAAACGCCACCTACGGAAACTTAGCCACGCCTCGCGACGTGTTTGTGCTTGAGGGCAATGATAAATACGCGTGGATCGCACCAAAGTCTTCAATGATGCAAAACCACATCGAACGTGAACCCGACAGCGAACGCCCGCTTAGCGACGACAACGCTGAAGAAGTCTTCGATCTCGGCCAAAACTAATCCCCTAGTGCCTGTTGAGCTTCACAGGAAATTCAACAAGCTCAAATAAAACAACAAGAAGGAAATAAAAATGAAACACACATTTAAGTGTTTAACGGCAATGGCAGTTTCACTGCTTTGTGCAACATCAGTAACAGCAGCCACCATCGATGTAATGGTGCTTTACACCCAACCTGCTGCAAATAATGTGTCTAATATCGACACTAAAATTAACCAATACATCTCACACGCCAACCGTGTTTATCAAAATAATGCGGTAGATCTACAGTTGCGTTTAGTAGGCGCTCAGTCTTCTGCTGCTACATCTAGCGACCTTCAACCTACCGAAAGTGCGCTAGACTTGTTAACTGATAGCAGTGGTGTGCAAAACGCACGATCTTCAAACGGCGCAGACATGGTTGTGCTTTTAGGTAATCGTGAAAACATTTATGAAGGCGGTCAGCTAGTGGGTTACGTGTGCGGCATTGGCTGGGTAGGTCAAGGCAACAACGGTACACTGTACTCTAGCTCGCAAAGCCGCATGTACAGCATCAGCGCCGTTGATTGCGGTCTGTCCACATTTGTTCATGAACTCGGTCACAACATGGGCTTAGGCCACTCTGTTCGCCAAGGTTCAGTAGGCGGTGTATATGATGATGGTATCGGTCACGGCGTTGATAATAACTTCTCAACTATCATGGCCTATCCTCAGGCGTTCGGTAGTGCCACCCAGCTAGACTATTTCTCTGACCCTTACTGGTCAGGCTGTAATGGCCAAGCCTGTGGCGTTGAAAACGAATCTAATGCTTACCGCGCAGTAAATGCGGTTATTAACCAAATTGCTAACTACTTCTAAGTAAGTAATTAATTAGGGGATAAATAAGGGAAAGCAGCCTTGCTTTCCCTTCTACCTAACCCCCTGCGGATTGTTTACTCTTTAGGCTGCGTCAACATGTCATCATACGCATCCATTTCCCAAGGCAGTTCGCCTGGGCTGGTATCGAGGAAGTGCAGATAACTTTCGAACTGATCTAAGATGTCCTTAGTAATACTCTCTTTGTCATATCCGTAAATATCGTAAGCTTGCCCTCCGCGGCGAAGGAACACTTCAGCGCGAAAATATTTTTCCGACTCGTCTTCTTCTGAACGCAGCTCTGCGTAGCTAAACCCTGGCACTAAATATTCAGTCATACGAATATCGTAGATAAAGTCCATGTGATCGTGACGCTCAACAGTGAAGGTGGCCCTTCCCGTTTCCTCATCAAGCTTAACAAACGCCTCCCACTCTCGCGCTTTCAAAGCAGCCTGTACGTCTTTCATCGCTGCAATCACAGTTTTATCAATAAACTCATGCACCTCATTTCGGCTTGGGTAATCTACCATTGCTGCCAGTCGGCCTTTTAGGCTAGTCGAGCGACCGTGGTTTCTATTAAGCGTATTCGCCTTCAAACTGTTGTTTCGGTAGCCTTCAATGACTAGCGCACGCCATAGACCTGCTGCAGACGCTAGCATAATGAAGGCGAATGGTAAGGCGCTCGCAATGGTCATCGTTTGCAGGGCATTCAGCCCGCCAGCCAACAGCAACACTGCAGCAACGGTTCCTTCCAGACACGCCCAAAAGATACGCTGCCAAACCGGGCTTTCTTCTTTACCACCAGAAGCAAGAGAATCGATAACCAGCGACCCAGAATCTGATGACGTCACGAAGAACGTGATGATCAATAACACGGTCAAGCCTGACATGATTGACGCGCCAGGTAGCAAGTCATAGAGCTTAAATAAGGCAACAGCTTCGTTTTCCTGCACATCGCTAATGAGTGTAGTAACACCTTGGTTCATAATGGCATTTAGCGCGGTGTCGCCAAACACGGAAAACCAAAGGAAGGTGAACATGGTAGGTACAAGCATTACACCAAAAACAAACTGCCTAATGGTTCTGCCTCGACTTATTTTGGCGATAAACATGCCTACAAACGGCGCCCAAGCGATGGTCCAGCCAAAAATAAACAGCGTCCAGTTCCCAATCCAATCGCTACGACTATAGGCCTGAAGATTAAAGGTGCGCTCAATGATGCCGTTGATATAACTTCCCGTGTTCTGTAAAAAGGTTTCTAAAATATGTACCGTTTCTCCGAAGATAAAAACGATACTCATAAGCGATACAGCCAGAACCATATTAAGAATTGATAGCCTTTTAATGCCCTTATCCATGCCCGCGACAACCGATATTGTTGCGGCAATGGTTACGATCGCAATGGTGCCTACCTGCACCATGATATCAATGGGGATATCGCCGGAAAGATAGTTAAGCCCTGCATTAATCTGTGTAACGGATAGCCCGAGCGTAGTGGCGATACCAAATAGTGTACCGAGAATGGCAAATACATCTACCGCGTGACCTATAGGGCCATAAATTTTATCCCCTATCAGTGGATACAAAGCTGAACGTATAGACAAGGGCAAGCCATGTCGAAAAGCAAAATAGGCAAGAACCAAACCGACTAGCCCGTAGATCGCCCAGATGTGAAAACCCCAATGAAAAAATGCGATTTGCATGGCTTGTTTCGCCGCATCAACAGTTTCAGCTGCTCCTGCAGGCGGTGAAGAATAGTGTAGAACAGGCTCTGCTACGCCAAAGTAGAGCAGCGCTACGCCGTAGCCTGCTGAGAACAACATAGAAAACCATTCGGGAAAGCTATATTGAGGCTCTGCATGATCGGGCCCCAACTTTATGTTTCCCCAGCTAGATGATGCTACCGATACAATGAATACCAAAAAAATAGCGACCGACAACATGTAAAACCAACCAAAGGTTTCTGTAATCCATGCCAATGTACTGTCGAAGGCCTCACCGGCAAGTTCGGGGTCGCTGATGGTTCCGATCACCAGAAGCAAAATAATGACGACGGCGGGGAGAAATACAGGAAGAAGAATGGTGGAGTTGTTTACTTGGCCTTTCATAGCAAATCCCTTTTCACTAACAGGAAAGTTGAAACCCTGCGAAAACTTAAAAGCTGTTTTTTTCTACTAGTGAGGATTTGCTTTGGTTCAGATAATTACCCAGATATATTCTTTTCTTGGCGCTACAGACCGTGATTTCAAGTAAATAAGACGCTCCAAGCGGCAACGACCTGCTTTGGAACAAGAGATTAAATGGCTTGATTGCCGCTAGCGTATCAAAAATAATCAGACATAGATAAATAGCGCTGCCTGATATGTTCAATTAACAGCTTAATTTTTCGAGATGGCTGGCGGCTGTAAGGATAAACGGCATAAACGCCTAACACCTTACCTACCCGCTCTGGAAACAAATCGACCAGTGTTCCATTACATAAATCTTCGAATACCAAACATTTAGGTACGTAGGCAATACCTCTACCAGCAAGAGCTGCTTTGCGAAGCGCCCCTGCGTTGTCACTTGAAAATGCGCCATCTACGGTGATGGTGTAACTGCCTTGAGACGACGTAAACTCCCACTCCCTTGCGCCGGATGTGTGGTAGGAATACAACAAACAGTTGTGAAAGCTCAAATCCTCTGGTGCTTTGGGCCTGCCTTTTCGTCTAATGTAATCCGGCGATGTGCAAACCACCCAATGGGAATCTAAAAAGTGCCGCGCAATCAGACTTGAGTCTTCCAAATATCCCGTTCGAATAACAAGATCAAACCCTTCCTCGACTAGATTTACAAATCGATTATCTAGAGACATATCAACGCTTAGCCCTGGATGAAGTGTACAAAACTCAGCTACCGCATCGGCTAACAGTAAATCGCCCGAAATCGTTGGAACCGACATTTTAATGTGTCCGGATATTTGTTCACTGTATCCAGAAATTGTGTCGATAGCTTCTTGCGTGGACGCCTTTACATTCATGGCGCCTTGCTTCAAAGCTTGACCCGCTTCGGTAAGCGTGAGTTTGCGAGTAGTGCGATACAAAAGCTGCGTTCCCAGCTCTTTTTCAAGCTTTGCTATTCGCTTACTGACTACCGAGTTGGTAATGTTGTTCGCCTCTGCTACTTTGCTAAAACTGCCCATCTCCGCAATTTGTGCAAAGAGAATTAAATCGTCTGCTCTCACGTTATTACTTCACTTTTGGAAAAGATAAATTTCATTGTTGCCGTATATCCCTAAGGCGAGAAACGTTATATTTTTATCAAGTTAATTACAATCGATTAAAGACATGATTATTTCATCGCCGACTGATTATCGACGCGCTGCGCAAAAAATATTACCGCCGTTCCTATTTCACTACATTGATGGTGGTGCCTATCGAGAGCATACACTTAAACGCAATGAAGCTGACTTGGCTGACATAGCATTAAAGCAGCAAGTGCTGAGAAATATGTCGTCGCTTGACCTTTCCACAACGGTCTTTGGTGAAGAATTGGCTTTACCTATTGCCCTTGCTCCCGTGGGATTAACCGGAATGTATGCGAGACGTGGCGAAGTGCAAGCCGCTAAAGCGGCAGCAAACAAAGGCATCCCATTTACCATGTCGACGGTGTCAGTATGTCCTATTGAAGAAGTCGCACCAGCCATTGAACGTCCAATGTGGTTTCAACTCTATGTGCTTCGCGATCGCGGCTTTATGAAGAATGTTCTGGAGCGCGCCAAAGCAGCGGGTGTAACAACGTTGGTCTTTACCGTAGATATGCCTGTACCAGGGGCTCGCTATCGCGATAAACACTCCGGTATGAGTGGGCCATTTGCTGCAAGCCGTCGCGTACTGCAAGCGATGACTCATCCTCGTTGGGCATTTGATGTAGGCGTGTTCGGTAAGCCTCATGATCTTGGCAATATTTCTACTTATCGTGGCGAACCGACCCAGTTGGAAGACTATATTGGCTGGTTGGGCGCTAATTTCGATCCGTCTATCAGTTGGAAAGACTTAGAATGGATCAGAGAGTTTTGGGACGGCCCAATGATTATCAAAGGCATTTTAACTGAACAAGATGCCAAAGATGCGCTGAGTTTTGGCGCAGAAGGCATTGTAGTATCCAATCACGGCGGTCGTCAGCTAGATGGCGTGCTTTCTACCGCTAAGGCTCTTCCAGCGATTGCTAGCGCGGTGAAAGGCGATCTAAGTATTTTCGTAGACTCAGGTATTCGTAACGGCTTGGACGTGGTGAGAATGCTGGCACTAGGTGCCGACTGTACTTTACTAGGGCGCTCTTTTATTTATGCACTTGCTGCTGAAGGCCAACAAGGGGTAGAGAACTTACTCGATCTGTACAAACAGGAAATGCACGTAGCGATGACACTATGCGGTGCAAAATCAGTCAGTGAACTTAACCTCGACTCTCTCGCTTTTTAGTATCGCTGGCACCAAGGCCACTAAAAAGACCCCCAGTAATTGTATAGTCCAACTAATGGGGGTCACTGCATTTTTTACGGCTCTTTTATCAATGCACAAGTGGCTGGAAGTGTTATTTGCGCTTAATGATGCCCACCACAACAACTTCCATCATGCTCAGCCCAGTTTTTAAGTTTGGTGGTTTTGCCTATTCCCGGGTTAAAACTATTGGTGGGGTCTAATTCTCGGTAAAAGTTTTTCAGCGCATCTTTTGCAAAGTACTCGTGTCCCACATTGTGCTCTGCTGGATATTCAGCGCTTCTCGCATCAAAAGTTTCCAGAATTTTACCCTTTAACAATTTGGCATCCGCCCCTTTTTTCAACACGTAATTCTGGTGCATTACGTGGCAGAATAAATGGCCGTAATACAGTTTCGTGTCTATCTGGTCGTCTATTTCTTTAGGCAACACTTCAAACCAGTCAGGATCGTTTCGGCGAAGTGCAACATCGATGGTCATCATAGCGCCCACGTCTTTGCTGTTCATAACGTGGTAACGACCTATCGCGCCACCAGCAACAAAGCGATGCAAAATAGCCTTGTCAGCTTCTTCTTCTGTACACTCAAAATAACTACCTTCATTGGTTTTAAAGAAAGCATCAAGGTAGGCTTTGGCCTCATCTACCCCGTCGTTGCTCATCTCCAATATCCAATGATGCTGATACTTGTCTCTGTACTCTTCCATTCGCTTAGGCAAGTGGTTAGGAAAAACGTAGCTCATATACTGCATAACGCGATCTGACATTTTGTTGGGTAAGAAGCCCAGCTTGTCAGTAAATGCGTCAAATTTGCGCTTAAATGCAAACAGCTTAGGAATAAATTTGGCGCCAAGCTTGCTGATAACGATAAACATATCTTTACCGTATTTCTTGGATACGTCGTAGCAATCGCGGTGAAGGTACTCACCCGAGTCAGGCAAGTTCTTAAAGGTAGAAAGAATATCGCGACGCACTTTGGTAAACACGGCGGCGTCATTAGACCCCACATAAAATACCTGCTTCTTCTCAGGAATAGGAAAGGTGTCTAGCCTCACTGCGAACACGGCAAGCTTGCCCGCACAGCCTGAAGCTTCATGAAGTCTTCTGCCGTCATTGTTGAAGCGCGAAGGTGTGTCTGAATCAACGTCTCGAACTCGTTCATCATACTCGTTGTCTGATGCACGAGCGTCAGGGTGCTTAACGTCAGCTTCTTTGTAACGTTTGTTCTCAAGATTATTCAGAATTTCTTCTGGCTCACTACCTAGGTTAATCCCCAGATTGTTTACCAAAGATAGATTGCCATTAGCGTCGATTTGGGCAAAAAGCGCTAGTTCAGTATAGGCAGGGCCTCGCTTGACCAAAGCACCACCTGAATTGTTACATATTCCCCCCACGATCGATGCGCCAATACATGAAGAACCAATCACAGAGTGAGGTTCGCGACCATAAGGCGCAAGCGTCTCTTCCAATCCAAACAAGGTACTCCCAGCCAAGCCAACGATCTGCTTTCCATTGTCGACTAACTGAATATCATCAATACGCATAGTACTGATAATAACGAGAGGCCTGTCGTAATCTTTACCATCTGGCGTAGAGCCACCCGTCAACCCTGTATTGGCCGCCTGCATAATAACCGCAACGTCGGCTTCAACACACAGCTTAAGCACGCGCCAAATTTCGACAAGCGTTCCTGGGCGCACTACCGCAAGCGCTTCGCCCGCACCAAAACGAAACCCTTTAGTGTAAGGCTGCTTCTTCGCTTTATCAGTTAACAAATAGGCCTGCCCTACTACATCGCGCATTGATGCAATCAAAGACTGAGTGTCAACGTTTACGGTCATGGTTCTCTCTGTGTATTGAAATAATGGAAGGAATGACTTGGTGTTGAACTATACACTAACACCATTATTAACAAAGGGGGCAAGCCGCTTTTATCGAGATAATTTACTTATATTTAATTCGTTGAACACTTAGAGGCTCTAGCATTTAAGCAAAACTTACAGGCATTTTTCACTGTTACATTTTGTTACGCTTTGGAGGAGCAAGTTAGACCAGAGGAGTATTGTAAAGCCAATGTATAGTTCGTAAGGTTGATAGACACGAAAAGGAGCTTTCATGTCACATCAAGCGTTCGTTTTAACAAGAAAAAGTTTTTCAGAAAATACTAGAAGGGATGGGGCTTACGAACGATTCCTAAGTATTTTGCCGTCATGTGGATTTGTCGTCACAACCGGTGCGATTCATCCACCTCGAAGCGTGCTTAATAACACCTATACCTTCTTTATCGATGCGCAGTATTGTGACTCTGCCGCTATGCTCAACTTGCCTGTAGTCAACGATAACCCAGAGTTGAACAAAGTCATTTTCAACGTGCCAGAGTCTGACGTCGATTTTCATTATGCGGCACTGCAACATGGTATTAATGGTATTTTCCATATTGAAGATAGCTTAGAACTTCTGGTTCGCGGTGTTCAACAAGTTCAGGCGGGCAACAAATGGTTCAGTCGCGAGATTATGAGTCGCTATATTGATGCCAATTTAGTGTCTAAAGCAAAACCCGTTGCTGCACTTCAATCGTCACATACTGTGCTGACCAAGAGGGAGTTGGCCATCACACGCAAAATTGCAGATGGTGCCCAAAATCAGGAGATTGCAGACTGCTTACACATCAGCGTAAATACGGTGAAAACTCACGTTTACAGCATATTTAGGAAAACGGACTGCCGAAATCGCGTTGAGCTTATAAAGTGGTTCGATCATCAGTTTAGCCAACCACAACAAGTAAGCATCTAAACTGATAATCCATTAAATTTAATTGCGTATGGCGCTTACGCTTTTGCGCGCCATACGCCTTTCTCCATTCCTTGTAACACCAACTCAGTCACCGCTTTTTCTATGCTTTGTTTAACGCACTCGAACATGGGTTCATTAGTAGTGTAGCCCGTTTCTGCTTCAAGCAGGCGCTTAAGCGAAACATACCTAAACAGGCCTGCTCTCACCTCCTGGCTTAGTACCTTCTTAGAGGTTGAAACCGACACCAGTACTTGACCTGTTCTCACGTCAACTGCACGCATGTAAATGGAAATTTGATCTTCCCTAAACAGCTCACTCGCTCCAATGCCAAAGTACTCTACGCCAGCGCCGCCGGTACGAATGTTGGTATCGTAGCTAATTATCCCACCTTCTATAATAATTCTAGCTGTCGTGAGTGGCGGCAAATCGCCTCCGCTGCTTTCGTCGGCTCTAATTATTTTGCGTTCGGTAAGAATGTTCTGCAGCCCTTCACGCTCCACAGGTAAAAACCACGATGTCTCGCTTAAGGTCTGAACAAGAATAGAGGTTGCGCCTTGAGTCACCGCAGTAGAAAACGAACTTGCCCCAGTGCTAGGTTTATATTGCCCGGTCTGGTCTCTAAACGCATATACAGAAACCGGAATTTGTCCCATAGGCGCTGGCAAGCTTTTTACTTCAGACAATGTGGCACTGTCTTTAATTACATCAGCGGCCGTTGTATCAGGCGGCAGCGTATTAGTGATGGACTGGCATCCTGCAAGCGCCATGGCCACTATTAAAAAAACGGTACTTCTCATGTGTTTCCCTACCCAAACCGTGGAATTTCAACGACAGTAACCTCACCTGTCAGTAAGTTAGTAATGTTCACAACAATGCTGTCAGGATTACTCGTTATTAGTTCTACCTGAAAGTCACCACTAACAAAAATACTATCCTGATTGAATATGCTATCTATCGGGTTTCCATCTTCATCATATTCTTGTTCGCCAAATGCGATGTCTGTGATTTCGCGGACTATACGATTGATATAGGCGCGTTCGAGTGATTCTTGAAGGCGTTCGTCATAGGAGCGCTCGCTGTAAGGCGCTGTATGAGCGTTTTGTGAATTCGCCTTACTTAATAAAAATGATCCGTTAAGTGGATTACCACCGAATGATGGGTTGATCGGTTCATACACCAACTCTGTTGCTTTCACACTAGCTGAAGTCCACGAGCCAGTCGCGATTAAGGCTGCTATCAATATCCCTTTTTTCATTACCATTCGTCCCCTGCTAAATCTGGGCTTCTACTGTCTACACTCGCGTTTGCCACCGCGTCTAAAACTAACATGATGGCTTGCTGTACTTTTTCATCTAATGGTACTTGTCTGCGCCCCATGTACGTTTGATAAACCACTCTATTGTCGTAAATCACCGAAAGAAGAGTACCCGCTTGTGGCACAATAATTTCTTTAACAACAAGGTTCTTACCCGAACTGTCTGGGACTTCTCGCCAGTATTGGCTAATGCGAGAGGCAAATTCGTGGCCTTGGCGGCTAATACTGTTATCGAGCAGCAGTCCGCCTAGCCGAATTTCTTCTGCGTGAATCGGAGAAAAGAACACACTAAAAAGCAGTGTGATAAAAGAGAAACAATACAAGTACTTCATTTAACTGAATATAGCCGGGCAAATGCCCGGCTACTCACTTTTACATCTGTAGGTTTACATCTGAACAACGGTAGCTACGTTGTAGTCACCAACCTGCGTAACACTTACTGTGCCGCCGTTGCCAGTGATACTACCTGTAACTAAATTATCGTTACCCATTTGCGTAACTTCAAATGTATTCATATCACCAGAAATAACGAACTGACCACCCGCGTCGTCCGTTACCCAGTTTCCTACTCCTTCTTGCATAACACTAACAATATTGTCGTCACCGTTAACCAGTAGGTCTAGTAAGTTAAGCTCGCCTGTTTGCGAAACCATAATTTCGTTGTAGCTTGATGTAACGTCGCTTGCCAACTCAACTGATGCTGTATTTTCAACACCTTCTTGAGACATTTCAATGATGTTGCCATCAGCGTAGTAAGTTGCATCACCAATACCAGCTTGCGCTAACGCCAAGTTGGCATCGCCATCTTGCTCAATTTCGACGGTGTTAAACAGGCCATCGAAATTAACTGTGCTGATTTCGTTGGCATCACCTACTTGAGTTAAATCAAATTCGTTCAATAAGCCAATTACGCCAGCATAAGCCGTGTTGCCTTCGCCCACTTGGTTAATTTCGAACGTATTCGCTTGTCCGCCGATAGTTTCTACGGTAGCTAAGTTAACATCACCGATTTGATCGATATTAACTTCATTGCCAGAGCCTTCAAATACTCCTGTGGTAATCTCGTTGCCATCACCATCTTGTTCAAACCCTAGCACATTACCGTCGCCAACCATACTCCAACCCACAGCGTTCCGGTCGCCATCTTGGTCAATTTCAACTTCGTTTTCTGAGCCGATAACGGTTAAATCAGACACGTTGTAATAGCCGTCCTGAATAACATCGATGACGTTTGCATCACCGCTTAGCTCGCGGACATACGATTCGTGCCAGTCACCACTTTGATCAACAAACACGGTATTGTCGTTACCCGCAATGGCATTATTAGCCCAGTTACCACCATCGCCCTGATACACTGACAACGTGTTTCCACTGCCAGAAATGCTGTTTATTGAGCGATTAAAAATAAAACCGATAGGGCCGCCATCACCTAATTGAACAAGTGAAACCGTGTTATCGTCCCCTTCGACAACCACATCGGCTGTACTATTTAAACTATCTTGCTCAGATTCTAAGAAGTTGCCGTTACCTGTGACACTAGCAAAGAAGGTATTACCTGACTGCATTTGTGAAGCAAGTACTTCGTTTGCGTCACCCGTTATTTCTACAAAGATTGCATTTAAGTCACCTTCCTGACTTAAAATAGATTCATTACCTACCTCATTTCCCTCTGGTGCCGTTTGGATTAGCGTAATTTCATTGCCTTCATCTGCAGCAATAAAATCTGCGGAAGCACTGAAATCAACTGTCTTACTCGCTGGAACTTCCTGAGCTGATGCCCACCCTGTCGCTGCTACTAAAAGCAATGCACTCGCTATTTTTGTTTTTTTCATTTTCACATTTGTCTCCCTATGGTAATCACATCATTCTTGATATTGTGTGATGTTAATCACCATTTCATTCCCTATCTGGTAAACAGTAAAAGACTGTTCACCCAATTGATTAACATTGGCTACATTGTCGAACCCATCTTGTATAATCTCGAAATAGTTATTGTTGTTTTGCTGCAATAAATTAACGACGTTCCCCTCACCCAACTGAGTGATAAGAGCCTCGTTATTACTGCCGTTTTGAACAACATTCGATAGGTTAGCGCCGTTGCCGCTTTGGATAATGTTAGTTATGTTATTTAACCCAAACTGACTAACAGCGATGAAGACCGTTTCATCGTCTATCGTTATAGCTTGAGCATTCAGACTCATTGAAAGAGAAGATTCCACCATGTCTGAGCTTGTTGATAAGTCGGACTGTTGCGCATAAACAGGAAGATTTACGGCTAGAAGACTGCACCCCGTTATGGCTGCCAACGCAACGGCTCTGCATGCCTTAGCGTTATAAGCAGACTGGCTCTTTTTAACCTTTAACTTCTTGTCCATGCGAACGACTGTTTCCTTGATTAACAACAAAGGTGACCCCTCTATAACACTCTTTAAGACGGCAATAATCCATCACCAATAAGTTGTATTTATTACAGGTCAAATACAGTTAGCACACGGTAAATCAACAAGTTATTTATAATGGGTAATACCATAGTGCTAGATTTGACGAAAACTCACGCACCAAGTAATTATTGGTAAGACCACCTAGTTTTTGTAGGGTCTCTTAATGGGTATTGCTATAGCGAGACTCTGAGACATAAAGACCTTAACTACATGTCAAAAATCATAGTAATTAAGTACCACTTTAGGCTTCTCTTTTCACTTTCCCCTAGTGTTTAAGTAGTATTTTTGAGTAAATTTTACTGTTAGGGGTGGCAGGTTTTTAAATTTGCGTTATAAGTTTTAACCGTTAGTTATATCAGACCGAACGAGAAGGTTCTGTGATTAAAGCATTATTGCTAATTATGGAATCTAATTATGAAAACAAAGCCTTTTAAAACAGGCCTTTCAGCACTTTCATTAGCCCTTCTACCGCTAATGGTATCTAGTCATGCACACGCCGCAAAAGCCGAAATTTTCGACGATAGCGTTATCGTTGTGTACAAAGAAAATGTAAGCAAAGCGGAAAAGATGCGCGCTCGCTCTTCGGTACGTGCACGAATTAGTGACGCAAACCGTGATGAAGTAGATGATCGCTTCTCTAACCTTTTAAATGGTCGCATTGCCAAACTGGAACTTCGTGGCAAGTCTGTAAAAGACGCCATAGAAATCTTAAAGAAAAATCCTGCGGTTAAAATCGCCGAGCCAAACTTCTTGTACCGCAAAGCCCTGGTACCTAACGATCCTTCTTATGGTGACCTATGGGGTTTGAATAACACAGGTCAAGCCGGCGGTACTGCAGATGTGGATATTGACGCACCAGAAGCATGGGATATTACAACCGGTGATAGCGATGTGGTCATCGGCGTTATCGATACGGGTGTTGACTACAATCATGAAGACCTTGCAGATAACGCATGGATTAACCCAGGTGAAATCGCTGGAAACGGTATTGATGATGATGGCAACGGCTATATTGACGATGTTTACGGTATCGATACCGCAAACGGTGATACCGACCCAATGGACGACGACTCTCACGGTACACACGTAGCAGGCACCATTGGTGCTGTGGGCGGTAATGGCATCGGTGTAGTTGGTGTAAACCATGACGTGTCAATCGCTGGCTGTAAATTCCTTGGAGCAGATGGAACGGGTTCAACCGCTGGCGCTATTGAATGTATCGATTACTTCACCGACCTTAAAGAGAACCGTGGCATCAATATTAAGGCTACCAACAACAGCTGGGGTGGCGGCGGCTATAGTGAAGCGCTAGAAACCGCTATTGAAGAAGCTGGCCAAGCGGGTATTTTGTTTGTTGCTGCGGCAGGTAACTCTGGTTCAAACAACGACAACGTAGATAACTACCCGTCTAACTATGTCACTACAACAAACAGTCTGGTTGCAGTTGCTAGCCACACTCGTACTGACGGAGACAGCGGCTTCTCATACGGTATTGAAACTGTAGACATCGCGGCGCCGGGTACAGCTATCCTATCTACAATACCAGGTGACGGCTATGCGACATACTCGGGCACATCAATGGCAACGCCACATGTTACGGGTGCAGCAGCACTTGTGTGGTCGCTAAACCCAGAACTTACGCCATCTGAAATGAAAGAGCTGTTAATGTCTACAGGTGAAACTAGCCTATGGGCTGATGGTCGCACCGTGTCTGGCAACCGCCTAAATGTACTTAATGCACTTGAAGAAGCTGATCCTACTCCAGGTTTTAAACTGGGCATTACACCTGGTTCAGCTGAAATAGAAGCGGGTGAGACCTACACCTTCACTATTGAAGTTGGTTCAATTGCTGGCTACGAAGAAGAAGTACAGCTATCGCTTGCTGAGCCAAGTGATATCGCGTCTTTAAGTGCAAGCTCGGCAATGCCTGGCGATACAGTAACACTGACCGTAGAGACATCTGAGGAAACGCCTTGGGGTCCGTACAGCTTTACGGTTAACGGTGTAAGCGGTGATATTGAGAAATCTAAATCAGCGAACCTTTATGTTTACCCTCAAGGGCTAAACGAATTCCCTTACGCGTATTCTGGTGATGCAGTACCTACGTTACCGAATGAAGAAGATCCTGACGATGTTGGCGTTGACCTAGTGATTAACGTTCCTGACGACTTAACAGTATTCGGTATGCAGGCGTCGGTAGATATCACACACACCTATAGCGGTGACCTCGTACTATCACTGACTTCTCCTCAGGGTACAACCACCGTTCTTCGTCAGAACCAAGGTGGCGGTACAGATGATATCGTTGAGAGCTATAACTCTGATGCCTTCAACGGCGAAGTAGCAACAGGCGATTGGACCTTGAACGTGCTTGATACGTTCAACGGTGACAACGGCACTGTAAACACATGGAGCCTTGTGGTGACCGGTATTGGTGAAGTAGGTCCAACACCGCCTAACTCTGCGTTTACCTATGACGCTTCAGGCTTATCAGTAAGCTTTACTAATAACAGTAACGACGTTAATGACGACATTGTCAGCTATAGCTGGGACTTTGGCGATGGCTCTACTTCAACGGAAGAGAACCCAACGCATGTTTACGCGAGCACTGGCGCCTATGACGTAACCCTTACGGTTACCGACTCTGAAGGTCAAACTGGCGTATCAACAGAAACCGTATCAGTTTCAGATAGCACCATTGTTGCCGAGATTGACCGCGCTATGCTGTCTCGATTCGGTTCGTTACGCGTAGATTTATCATATAGTGGCTCGATGGCCGATACTGTAATGATTTATCGCAACGGTGAGCTACTTGAAGAAGTAAGCAACACTGGACGTTATCGCGACAGAAGCAGAGGCGTTCAACCTGGTGAGTATACTTATATGGTTTGTGATGAAACCTCTGCATGCTCTGCACCAGTGTCTGTAAACCTTTAATGTAGTTTGCGTATCGCTGACGCGCTCTTCGTGACAGTTGGCGAATGATACGCTGAACAGTTAAGAGTTAAGCAATTGCCGGCCAAGGATAGGCCGGCTTTTTTTATTCTGAGAATTAAAGAGAGCACCAGTCTAAGCCATCGGCTTATTCACTATAAGCCAAATACAACGTACACTTGATGCATTAAGAAATAATAAGCATTTTTTCATGCACATACTCATTATTGACGATCACGAAATTGTAAGGGATGGCATTAAAACACTTATCGAGCAAGAGTATGGCTGGCATGTTTCCTACGCAGTAAGCTCTCTGGATGCTCTTCCCTCCTTCGCTACGTTAGACGATATTGACGTTGCCATTCTAGATATCTCACTAGCACAGGAAAGTGGTTTCGACACGCTAATAAAAATCAAGAAAGACGCGCCGTTTATAAAGTGCTTAATGCTGAGCATGTATGATCATGTTGGCTATATCAGTAAAGCGCTTGAACTCGGCGCCGATGGCTACGTTACAAAGAATGCTGCCACCAAAGAGTTAATGGACGCGTTGGAAGCTCTAGAAAAAGACGAGAATTATCTAAGCACAGATATTAGTAAAAAGTTAGCTTTCGGTGATAAACAGCTAACCTCTATCCTTACTGAAAGGGAAAAGGAAATTTTCTTACTGTTAGCAAAAGGATTTCAGCCAAAACAGATTGCCTACTACATAGACACTGCCCCGAAAACAGTGATGGTTCACAGAACTAATATTTACAAGAAACTTAATGTAACCTCCCAATTTGGTTTACTTAGAATTGCGTTAGAAACTGGGTACCTCGACGTTTCTGACGTTATCTACGACGATACGCTAGTCAAAGCAAATTGATGAATTTAACGCGGTATTTCAACGTTACCTATTTACTAATGGGATTAGGTTATACCGCGCTATTTCACGGCGTGTGGTTGCTCAGCACCCAATTTGAAATTATTTCAGGTACGGTGAGCTGGTATTTGCCCGCTGGTGTTCGCCTGGCGGCGTTTTTACTACTGCCAATTTACAGCTGGCCACTGCTACTCATCGCAGAAAAATTAACCCACTTCATTTTATTTCACCCCGGTGGCATTCTCGACAATACGGCCTTTTTAAGTGGAACCATAGGTTGGTATTTAGTCCATTTGGTGCTGTCACCCGCGGTAATTTGTACATGCGTTTATTTATTCAGACGTCGCTTTAGCGCACCTTATATAGACAATGTTTCCAGCACCCTTGCCACGTTGGCTTTTGGTGTTCTTATAAGTGTTGCTCTTGGGGCGGTATTTTTGGGCAGAAGGGCTATTGAACTACAAACAGGCATAGAGGTTTTTCTTTCTATTTTGTTTGATTTTTCATTAGGTGATTTTGTAGGAATTGTTGTTCTTTGTCCGTTTCTCTTCGCATTATATAAACGGCCATCTATTCCTAAGAGTCACTTAGCACTGTACCTTACAACAATCGCTTGGCTGGTTTTGCTGATACTAAGCAGCTATGCCTACTCCCAACAAATTAACATCAGCTATCAGGTTAAATATCTAGCGGTTTTCCCCGCGCTGTTTTTATCGTATCGCTATGCCATAGTTGGCAGTGCGTTTTCGTGTTTACTCATAGGTATTACTGCGTTCGTGGTGGCAAGCCAGAGCGCACTTCCTCCCATTGAGCATCAGTTTTACATCTTAGCATCATGTACAAGTTGCCTCATTTTAGGTGCGTCAATTAACCAATCTACCTTGTTGAATATGAAGCTTGCGAAGAAAAACGAGGCTCTTGAACTATCGGTGCAAAGCGCTCAAGCACTGGCCAGTCAATTAGTGGTAGTGCAAGAAGATGAACGAAAGCGCTTATCGCGGGATTTACACGACGACTTTGGTCACCGCATAGTCGATTTGAAACTTCAACTGTCGTTAGATAGCAGAGAAAGCGACAACGACATGATGCTCAATAAGATAGATGCTCTATACCACGCAATGAAGAAAAGCTTAGGGGGATTGCGTCCGTCCGGTATTGATACACTTCCCATTGAAAGCGTGATTCAACGTTCAGAGATTATTACCACGCTCAAACGCGCAAACATAGACTATTCGTTTAACGTTAGCGGCACGCCAGTACCGTTCGATTCAGACCAGAAAATACACATCTATCGCATTGTGCAGGAAGCGGTGACAAACAGTATAAAATATGCCAATGCGACGTCGCTCAGCATTGATATCAACTATGCGCAACACAGTGCCGTGTTTACCGTTACTGACGACGGCGGCGGCATCCCTGAGCATATTGCCCAACTAGCAAACGCCGAACCCACACTCGGCCTGCTGTCGATGAGAGAACGCGCAAAGTTGATAAATGGCGAGTTTGATATTTCCCAGAACAAACCATCAGGCACCCGAGTTTGCCTGGCTTTGCCCTACAGAGCTTAAGTTACTCTACTGCGTTTTAGGTGCGTCGCTGCATCCTTTTTATGCTACATTGCTGTTGATTTAACTACTATTTTGATAACCGTATGCAAAAAAATTTCATTACTCGCCGAGCCCCCTTTTTTAGACAGTGCCTAAACATTGCTGTCCTAATTGCCGCTGTCACCACGTTAAATGGCTGTGTGAGTACTCAAAATGAAAGTCCTTACACTTACGCTCCGTCTGCATCACCCTATCAAGATGTGGTCAATGCACAGCAGCGAGCTGTGGAACAAAGCAAATTACTTTTGGTTGTACTGGGTGCTCAGTGGTGCCACGACAGTACTGGCTTAGCTGAGCGTTTTGCGACAAAGGAAATGGACCTTATTCTACGCGCTCATTATGAAACCGTATTTGTTGATGTGGGAACACTTGAAGACAGAAGAAATATAACCGAGCGATTTGACTACCCCATTTATTACGCCACACCAACGGTAATGGTGGTTGAACCTAAAACCAGCGCATTGTTAAACAGAACGTCAATGGATATATGGGGGCGCGCTGACAGCATTCCCTTATCGGAGTACATTCAGTATTTCTCTCGCTTTCCTGCAATGACAACTGCGCAAAAAGCCCCGTTTATTAACTGGGAAGCGACAGATGAAGAAGAAGCTTACAATAAAGAGCAAGCACTCAGATTACAAAGCGCTTATGACAAACTGGGTCCGCTACTTGCGCTAGATTTACAAGGTAATACCCCACAAGGGCTTAACGAGCTATGGAAAGAGACCAAAGGGTTTCGCACTGAACTGCAAAAAACGCTGATAAAGCGCGCCGAGCTTACGTTAGATTCTGAGAATGGCAACGGAGTCAACACCACGCCAGCATTGCGACATTACAATCCGTTTTCGTGGGAACATAATTAGGGCCTGTATATGGTCTCCCCCATTATTGCAAGAGTAAACATGCTGTTTTGACTAAAATGGTTTGCGTCCGTATATCCGGCTTCTCGTTGAAGTATT